>CALYYZ010000079.1 GCA_945607165.1 uncultured Ruminococcus sp.
GTAAGGCTCTATTGAGGTTTCAAATGTATCAATCTTATAGGAAATATCAATTATCTCCTGCTTATCCATACCAATAAGCGGTCTGAAAACCACCATATTTGTCGCTTCATCGGTACAGCCGAGAGCACCGATTGTCTGGCTTGCCACCTGTCCGAGACTCTCACCCGTAATCAAAGCAGAGCAATCGTGTTCAATGGCAATCCTCTCGGATATTTCCATCATAAGCCTGCGCATTATAATGGTAAACAATTCCTCAGGACATTCGTTTTTAATCTTTTCCTGAAGCTTTGTGAAGGGCACCGTATACATAGTCATATTGCCGGCATAGCGGCTGACCTTTTGAAGCAGTCTTACAACCTTATCCTCTGCCCTTTGACTTGTATAGGGAGGACTTGCAAAATGGATTGCAGTCAGCCTTATTCCCCTTTTAGCCATCATATATGCTGCAACAGGAGAATCAATGCCGCCGCTTATCAGAATTGCCGCCTTTCCTCCGGTACCTACGGGAATTCCTCCTGCGCCCCTAAGCGGTTTGCCGTGAATATACGCCCCGAAATCACGAATTTCAACATTTACGGTAACCTGAGGATTGTGTACATCAACGCTAAGATGAGGAAAAGCCTTGAGTATTGCTCCGCCCACCTCACGGCATATCTCGGGAGACTTATACGGAAAGCGTTTGTCGCTTCTTTTTGCCTCCACCTTAAAGGTTTCTGCCGCTTCAAGCTCCTGAGCAAGGTAAAGCGGTGCCGTTTCCATAACCGATTCAAGAGTTTTTTCATCACACACTGCCGCCCTTGAATAAGCAGCAATTCCGAACACCCTTGACACCCTCTGACAAACCTCGTCAAAATCCACATCACACAATGGTTTTACATAGATTGTTGACTGAGCAGAGGTTATCTCGAAGCTTCCGACAGGATTCAGAATATTTTTTAAATTCTTTCTTAATACATCTTCAAATGAACGGCGATTAAGTCCCTTTAATACTATTTCCCCGTCTTTTATAAGCACTATTTCTTTCATATTATCAATCTCTCATTATGTAAATTTATCTGTGTGCCAAAACACAAATACCCTTTGACACCCATTTGCAAAGCTCGTCAATATCTTCTTTGCAGTTATATTTTGAAAAGCTGATTCTGAGCGCACTGTCTGCTCTGTCCTTGGAAAGTCCCATTGCACTCAAAACATGGCTTGGCTTTCCCTTTGCACAGGCACTTCCCGACGAAACATAAATCTCTGCCTCCTCAAGAAAATGGAGCATTGTCTCGCTTCTGACCTTGCCGGCGGAAAAATTAAGTACATACGGCAGTGCGTTGTCGGGAGAGTTTATTACAACTGCGTCTATCTCCGACAGCTTTTGTCTTGCATAGCTGTTAAGCTCGGCGACAAATTTATAATTTTTGTCAATTTCAAATTCATCACAGGCAGCTGCGAAAGCACAAATCAGCGGCAGAGCCTCTGTTCCCGGGCGAAAGCCTTTTTCCTGCTCGCCGCCGTACTGGTGGGGAATCAGCCGAACTCCCTTGCGAACATAAAGTGCCCCGCAGCCCTTGGGAGCGTGAACCTTATGTGCGCTCACCGACAGCAAATCTGCCTTCAGCCTGTTAACATTTACCGGGAGCTTACCGAAAGCCTGAACTGCGTCGCTGTGACATATCACATTTTTTGACCTTTTTCTTGCCGTCTCAAATATCTTATCAACAGGCATCACTGCACCGGTTTCGTTGTTTACATACATTACGGAAACAAGAATCGTATCCTCATCAACAACAGCCTCAAACTGTTCCGGATAAACACAGCCGTCAGACTTTGGTGAAATTCTTATTACCTCAAAGCCCTCGGACTCAAGAACCTTTGCGGCTTCGGTAATGCTGCTGTGCTCAACCGCTGAGATTACTATTTTTTTGCCCCTGCGTTTTTTTGCCGCCGAAGCACCGAACAGTGCCGTGTTATTTGCCTCTGTTCCTCCGGAGGTAAAAAAGACCTCGTCGGTTCCGGCTCCCAAGGCTTTCGCAACCGATCTTCGTGCAAGATTAAGCTCCCTTTCCGCTTCAAGTCCCTTCATATGAAGCGACGACGGATTGCCGTAAACCTCAGTCATTATCCTATACGCTTTATCCGCTGCATTTCGGCTCACAATAGTAGTTGCGCTGTTGTCAAGATAATGCTCCAAGTCCTTTTCCTCCGATAAACATAAATATACATATATCATTATACTATACAATAACAAAAAAATAAAGTAAAAAAATAAACATAAATCAAAATATACAGCGGATAATAAAGGAAGTGACAAATTTATTTTAAAGGAATGAACAAAATGATATCACAAAAAGAATACACCAAGCTTGTGAACAAAAATTCACCGAAAAGTAAAGTTTTTGTGAACAGTTTAAAAGCTTTTTTCTTCGGCGGAATAATATGCACCGTAGGGCAGGGACTTTTTGAGCTTTACAGGATTTTCGGAATGAACGAGGAACAAAGCAAAACGCTTACCTCTGTCAGCCTGATTTTTCTCGGAATTCTGCTGACGGGACTCGGAGTATATGACCGGCTGGCCCGCCACGCAGGAGCCGGAACGCTTGTACCCATTACAGGCTTTGCAAACGCTGTATCCTCTCCGGCTATCGAATTCAAGTCAGAGGGTTATGTTACAGGCTTGGGCGCAAAGCTGTTTATAATTGCAGGTCCCGTAATAGTATACGGAGTGAGTGCTTCTGTAGTCTACGGCGCAGTGCTTTGGTGTCTGCATATGTTCGGCATAACCTTGTTCTAAGGTCGAGTCCCTCGACGGGTAATATAATTCACGATATCCTTAACACAAATATACAGGTTGTTGTAATACCCTATCACATCAAAAACGGCTGTCGCAAATCGAAGTGATTTAGCGACAGCCGTTTTTTTGGTTCACAGTGCAAGCGACCTGAAATTTTGGTTAAGCACCTCACAGCTTTTATTGAGCTTTTCAAGCTCTTCCTCTGTCAGCTTAAGCTCAAGCAAGCGTTTTGCGCCCCCACTGCTTATTATGCAGGGATTACCGATGAACACATCCTTTTTCCCACCGTACTCTCCCCTTAGTCTTACCGATACCGTGAGCACGGAGTTTTCATCGGAAAGCAGAGCCTTTGCAATCCTTACTATTGCTACTCCTATTCCATAGTAGGTTGCGCCCTTGGCGGAGATTATCTCCTGAGCAGCGTTTCTAACTTCAAGGCTGATTCGATCCAGCTCTTCCATTGAATAGCTTGCCGGATTATCTGCCAAAACATCATCAATAGGCTTAACTGCAAGTATTGCCTGACTCCACGGCACAAACTCACTGTCGCCGTGTTCACCGATAACATAGGCATGAATATTTCTGGGATCAACCTCGAAATATTCCCCCAATAGATATCTCAGCCTTGCTGTGTCGAGTGTTGTGCCAGTTCCTATGACCTTGGCGGCATTAAAGCCGGACAGCTCATAAGTCACCCTTGTCATAATATCGACAGGGTTTGTGGCTACAAGGAAAACACCGTCAAAGCCGCTTCTGACAACCTGAGGAACAATAGAGGCAAAAACCTTTGTATTTCTCTGCAATAATTCCAGCCTGCTCTCACCGGGCTTTTGATTTACTCCGGCACATATCACAACAATATCTGCATCGGAGCACTCGCTGTAGCCCCCCACAGATACCTCCATTCTCGAATTAAGAAAGGCTAAGCCGTGATTGAGATCCATCGCTTCTCCCCTTGCTCGCCTTTCGTCAATATCAATCAACACCAGCTCATCGCATAAGCTTTGATTAAGGGCAGCATAAGCAAAGCTCATTCCGACCATTCCCGTACCGACAAGAACAATTTTCCTTTTATTCTCTGCCATTTTCATGCCTCCGAATATATTTTTCTATACAAAATATATTATCGCCGTGAAAGCCCGGAATATGCAGCAAAGTCACTCCAATACTAAAACCTAATTAATAATCAAAATACCCTTTTGGCATATTTTCCGTTATAAAACAGCTTTTTCCCATTCTGCCTCTTTAAATCCTACCAAAACAGCATCGTCACAAATAAGTAGCGGCCGCTTAACGAGCATTCCGTCTGTTGCAAGCAAATCAAGTTTTTCCGCTTCGCTCATTTGAGGAAGTTTATCCTTGAGCGAGAGTGCTTTGTAAACCAAACCGCTTGTATTAAAAAATCTTTTAATATCAAGTCCGCTTTGGGCATACCATAATCTCAGCTCCTCAGCCGTGGGATTTTCCTCCTTGATATTTCTGTAGGTGTAGTCAATGTTGTTGTCCCTTAACCACTGCTCAGCCTTTTTGCAGGTTGAGCATTTCGGATATCCAATCAGTAACATAAATATTCCTCCGTTCATTTTTAGCTCTGTGCTATGCAGGCTTCTTATGCCTATGCGATTTGTTGACTGCATAAAAAACAATAATATTAGAAATTAATGCAGCTCTATGCAAATATGCACAGAGCTACATCCCTGAATTCTGAAATTTTCAGCTTGCAAGAATTTCCTGAAGTCTGGTAACATCAATAATATCAATGATACCGTCCTTATTGACATCGGAAGCAAGTCTTGCACTCTCCGACAGCTCTGAGCCGCCTGCTATTGCCTTTTGAATGTATGTAGCGTCGGTAACATCAACAACGCCGTCAAGATTTGCATCGCCTAAGGTAAAGGTGGGTTTGTAGCTGTCTGCAAACTGAGAGCTTAACCAAGCCGCCCTGCTCACAAGCCAATCGGCAGCATAATCAAACTCACCCTTAAAGGTGTTTGTATCATACTTGGTAGCAACGGTATCCTGAGTAAAGGTTTTCGTGCTGTAATCATAGCTGCACAAATTCAATGATGAATGGTCACAGATCCAGCCGCCGGTGTTAAGCGGCCAGCCAAATGCATAGTTCATTTCAGCAGAACCGCTTACAAGGCTGTAGTACTTTTCTCTTGAATAAAAGCTTGTCATTGAGGTGTTGTTTTCAAAGGCGTTTATTGCCGGAACAAAATATTCAAACCAAATTCTGGGGGCATTGTTCAAAACAGTTGTATTTTTGGAGGTGTAGTTCATAATATTGTTGGTAGCTCTTGAGCTTCTTGAGTTACCCTTGAATCTGCACCACCAGCCTGTGGGTTCCTCATAATCGGTAACATTGATGGCATTAAGCTCGCTTGCAACTCCTGTTGCATTGCCCAGCGAGTTATCATAGTCCCACACCGGTGAAGCAAAAAACTTCCAGTTTCCGTCTTTGTCTTGTTTATATGTAAAATAAAGACTTGAAACGCCTGAGTCCCAATTCTTGCCCAGCTCGTTGATGAGGAATATTTTTGTAAGCGAATCAACATCAATCAAATCGTCAAGCTGTGCATTTCTCTGCTTTATCCTGTTAAACAGAGGGTCAAACTTTGACTTGGCATAACTGAGCACTTCGTCATAATTGGGATCACCCTTATCAAGCTCAGGAGTTTTCAGAGTTATTTTGTTTCCGCTGGCAGAATCAAAATAATAGTCTTCGTCTCCTGCGCTGGCGTCAACCTCACAAACAAACTGGAAATCCTCTGCTACTGTTCCGTCGGAATTCAAATAGCCTGTATCATCAATGTCAGCTAAGAGGCTTCCCTTTCCTGTGTCGATTTTCTGAGCAGCCTGATATGAACCGCAGTATTTTCCGTCAACATAGAAATCAACATATCTTGAGTCTGATGCATATGGCATACCTACACTGTCAGACAGATCGTATAGAAAACGGTTTCTTGAAAGCGAAGCGTCCTGACAATTTGCAAGGAAAGAGTATTTTTTACCCTTCTCCATTCCGCCTATTGATACTCTATCGTTGTATGTAATATTAAACGGCTTCTTAGCCATATACCATGTTGTGTTGCCTCTGCCCTTTATTTTTTTAACAGTCGTATTGTCAACCGCACCGTTTTTGTCAACGATTGCTCCGGTTGCCGATGCTGAATTTGACTTGTCCTCACTAAGATATTCCCACAAGCCTTTTCCGTTGCCGTCAGCATTCAGATTATTAATGTATACAGCCGCCTCGGCAGTAGACCTCATAAAACTAACCTTTTTAGCACCGTACATAAAGACAGCGTCAACTGCTTTGTCAGTGGTATATGCAACAACACTGCTGGTATACGGAGCAATCACAGTGCCGTTTACCGTGGCTTGCTTATCACTGTTGTTATAGATTTCAACCCTTGAGCTATCAGCACCACTCGGCAAATAAAAGCAAAAGCCTTCTTTGCTGTTATTCCACTGCCATATCTGCCAAGCTTCAGCTTCGTCGCTGTTGCCGAGCACACCGTGAGCGTAGAGTCCCTGAGCCGAAAGATTTGTAATTGCTACAGGAGCTTCCTGCGCTGTTTCAGCAAAAGCCGCAACCGCAGAAGCCGACAAAAGCATAACAGCGGTAAGAAAAACGGATATTATTTTTTTAAGCTTCATAAAACTCACCTTCCGATAATAGTTTACAAGTATATTCTAACACCAATTTTCTTGAAACTCTATTCGCATTATTCATATAAAGTCAATGTTACTTTTGTACAAAATGTAATGACATAATACCGATAAACAACAGGCGAAAAAATAAGGGCAAATAATGCTCACCTTATATACTTCTGTTTTGCAAGCAAAGTAAGTTTGAATACTGCAAGAAAAATATTAGCGTTTGTTAATAACTATTAAAACTATGCGAAATTCTCTTAAAATCCGAAAATTTGAAGAACAGAAATATTTATGCGTAACATTTTTCACAAAACTCTTGAAAACATTTCCAAAAACCATATCTGTGTTTGATACAGATATATAAAATGCTATGTTATACTATCGTCATAATAAAGTTATGATACAACGAAGCAAAAGTCAACACCGCATAGTAACCGGCTAAAGCCTTTGTGCACGGTCTGTTGCATATTTTCCCCGGCTTTACGAAAAATCTGTCGGTGCAAAATGTAAAAACGATTTATTCAGTGTTTAAATAAATCAAAATAGTAAAAATTACAAATTATATTCTGTCGCACAACGCACAAAATACTATTGCGGCAAGAGTTGAGATGTCAACAGCCGCTTTAATATAAAGTGATTTTTTAAAAGTTTTGAAAAGGAGAAAAACAAAATGTCAGGCAGAAATAATCAGCTTAATGTACCGCAGGCTAAAGAAGCCATGGAACGCTTCAAGATGGAGTGCGCAAACGAAGTAGGCGTGAACCTAAAGCAAGGCTATAACGGCGATATCTCCGCAAGAGAAGCAGGCTCAGTCGGCGGACAGATGGTTAAAAAGATGATTGAGTCATACGAAAACAGTATGAAATGATTATATTTTTACCCGAAAATCCAAAAATAATAACACAAAAGCGGGGCGCCAAAAGGCGTCCCGCCGATTTTTTATTTTGTTTGAAACTACCATTAATATTATGCTTCTTGTAAACCGCAGGGATAGGGGTTATCAACATATCCAAATATGCCGCCGTTGATTTTTGCCCTTTCACTTAATATGCAACTCTCATTGTATATAGGTAAAGTAAAACTGTCAAGAAACATTTATTTCTCTCCCTCATATCTTAAATATCTACTTATAAGTATATCAAAAGCAAGGGGCCATAAACCGTGCAGTGCAATATTTCATTATTATTTGCACTTTAATATTATTGTAAAGCGACATCCATAAATGATAACAAGATTTCATTAACAGTTAATATTAATTCCTGATAGAAAGTAGACTTATGTTTGCGAGGATAATTTTGCAAAACAAGGCGGAGCACGCCGCAAGGCTAACGCCTTGCAAGTACAACAACGCAGAACTCAGGAAATTAGACCGCAAAGATTGTCTGCTTTTTTATTAGGGAAACACTGATTAAATCGTTTGTGCATATTGCGCCGTCAGATT
>CALYYZ010000080.1 GCA_945607165.1 uncultured Ruminococcus sp.
GAGGGGCAGACATTATATATAGACTATAAGAAAAACAAGGTTTATGTTGAAGGAGTATTGATTGACGAAAGCTATGTTTCGTCGGCAACAATAGAGTCTGAGAATTCCTATTCTGTTCCATATGTTATCCCCGAAAATAAGATTTTTGTTATGGGGGACAACCGAATGGTTTCTCTTGATAGCCGCAGCTCAGAAATAGGTCTTGTATCGGTTGATGATGTAATCGGCAAGGCACAGTTTGTATTGTTCCCCTTTGACAGGATAAAATATTTGTATTGACAGTAAGAGGTAAATTATATGAGCCAAATGCAAAATATTCAGTGGTTTCCGGGTCATATGACCAAAACAAAAAGACATATTCAGGCAAGCCTAAAGCTCGTAGATGCCGTTGCGGAGATAATAGATGCAAGAATACCCATCAGCAGCAGTAATCCCGATCTTGCAAGACTTATTGAGCATAAGCCAAGGGTTATTCTGCTAAATAAGAGTGATATGGCAAACCAGACTGCAACCAAAATGTGGATAGATTATTTTGAAAATAAGGGTATAACAGCCATTGCTGTCGACTGTAAAAGCGGCAGAGGCTTAAATAAATTTGCCCCTGCGGTAAGCAAGGTGATGAGCGAACGAATCAACCGTCTGAAGGCTAAGGGAATGGTGAATCCTACTATTAGAGTTATGATAGTAGGAATACCAAATGTGGGTAAATCGTCGTTTATCAATAAAATTGCAAAGCAAAACAGGGCAAAGGTTGAGGACAGGCCGGGTGTTACCAGAGGTAACCAATGGTATACTATTGCTTCAAATCTTGAGATGCTTGATACCCCTGGAGTATTGTGGCCAAAGTTTGATGATAAAATCGTCGGTGAACATCTCGCTTTCACAGGAGCAGTAAAGGATCAGATACTTGACATAGAATTGCTTGCCGTTCGCTTGCTCGATTTCCTTAAAGGTTTAAAGCCGGCAGGATTTATTGAAAGATTCAAGCTTGACGGAGTTGAACTTGACAGCATTGATTCCTACGAACTGCTGCAATTAATAGGTAAAAAGCGAGGTATGCTTATTTCAGGAGGAGAGATCAATACCGAGAGGGCTGCAATTATGCTTCTTGATGAATTCAGAAGTGCGAAACTGGGCAGGATTACAGTTGAAATGCCAAACGGAGTAATGAAATGAATTGGTTAGAATTTGAACAAAAAGCTGCTGACATAGGTTACAAGAATATTTGCGGAGTTGACGAGGCGGGGCGAGGTCCGTTAGCGGGACCTGTTTGTGCTGCTGCGGTAATCTTACCCCCAAATACTATAATCGAAGGCGTTAATGATTCAAAAAAGCTTTCTGAAAAGAAGCGTGAAAAGCTATACGATGTAATAATAGAACAATCGGTTTCATATTCTATAGCATATGCAAGCGTGGAGGAAATAGAGGAGCTTAATATACTCAACGCCGCCATGCTCGCCATGAAGAGGGCGGTTGAGGGGCTTGAAATAAATGCTGATTATGCAATGATAGACGGCAACCGACTCCCTGATCTCAACATAGATTGCGAAGCTATTGTAAAGGGTGACGCAAGGTCTATGTCCGTAGCCTGTGCTTCAATCCTTGCTAAGGTTTCCAGAGACAGGTTGATGTATAAGTATGCACAGCAATATCCCCAATATTCCTTTGATAAGCATAAGGGATACGGCACAAAATTGCATGTTGAAGCCTTAAAGACTTACGGACCGTGTCCCATACATAGAACAAGCTTCCTTAGAAAAATTTTAGGGGAACACTGATTAATATGTTAACCTGTATTAAATTTTTTAAAAAAAGAAATCTGACTTTAAATAAGAAAAAAGGCAATATCGGTGAGAAATATACTGCTTCACATCTAAAAAAGAATAAGTATAAGATTATCAGGAAAAATTACAGCAAAAAATGCGGTGAAATTGATATTATTGCAGAAAATAAAGATTTTTTAGTATTTGTTGAGGTTAAAACCCGAAATGTTAATTCACTTACAAGAGCAGTAGATGCAGTGGGATACAAAAAGAGAAGAAGGATAATTAATACTGCAAAATACTATCTCGCTGAAAATCCTACAAATAAGTTTTGCCGTTTTGATATTTGCGAGGTATATATTGACGATGAAACATTAAAGCTGAAAGAATTAAACTATTTTGAAAATGCATTTGAGCCGGAGGATGGATATGCAAGCTATTGATCTGCATTGTGATACCTTGTACAAATCAGTTATGAATGGTCTTCCTCTTGATTCAAAAAGTATGGAGATGCAGCTTGCAGATTCACCGCTATTCAGCAGAAGACTGCAATGCTGCGCAATTTGGATTCCCGATAATTTGTCAGGCAGTCAGGCTGAAGCGTTGTTTCATAAGTCTTATGACAAACTGAAAAATGAGTGCAAAAGACTTAATATACATCTTGCTGAAAAAAATGAATCGGCAGCATCGTCATTCAATAATAACAAAATTTCGGTGTGCTTAACTGTTGAAAACGCTTCTGCACTTAACGGGAAAATCGAAAGCGTCAGGAAGTTCGCTCAATGCGGAGTAAAAATAATGACGCTTACATGGAACGATTCCAACGAAGTTGGTGACGGTGCCGATATTAAGGACGGAAGAGGAATAACCCGGTTCGGCAAGAATGTAGTGGAAGAAATGGAGAAAAACTCAATAGTGGTAGATGTCTCTCATGCAAGCGACAGATTGTTTTTTTCAGTTGCAGAAATTGCCACTCGTCCGTTTATTGCTACTCATTCCAATTCAAGGGGCGTCACTCCTCACAGAAGAAATCTTACCGATGAACAGTTCAGGATTATCAGAGATAATAAGGGAATCGTAGG
This sequence comes from uncultured Ruminococcus sp., assembly GCA_945607165.1. Taxonomy (GTDB): domain Bacteria; phylum Bacillota; class Clostridia; order Oscillospirales; family Acutalibacteraceae; genus Ruminococcoides. The sequence continues at coordinate 2,846 of CALYYZ010000080.1, forward strand.
ACTGAATTTTCATAATGCTTTTCTGTGTAACGATCCCTCAAAGGCTGATATCTGCGATTTGCTTCGTCATACAGATCACTTCCTTGCACTTAACGGTGAGAACACCTTGTCCTTAGGCAGTGATTTTGACGGATGTGATTTAGCTAACGGCATAGAAAATTCCTTTTCACTTTATAATATTTACGAGCTGTTCCTTCGTCACAATTACAGCGAGGAGCTTGTTAATAAGATTTTTTATAAAAATGCGCTCAAATTCTTTGAAAACTTTGACAATCATTAAATTATGTAGTAAAATATTTGAAGTTTAATGTCATTTGAAAGGATGTTACAGATGTTATACAACAGCACTCAAAATGCAAATGAAGTAGTTTCTGCTGCTCAGGCTATTGCGCAGGGAATATCAAAGGACGGAGGCTTGTTCGTTCCTCAAGAGTTTCCCAAGTATGACGACGAAACCTTTAACTCACTTTTGTCACTTGACTATAAGGGAAGAGCAAAAAAGGTTTTTTCCGATTTTCTTTCTGATTTTACCGAAGAAGAAATCAGTGAATGTGTTGACAAGGCTTACACATCAGAAAAGTTCGGTGGTACAAATCCTGCTCCGATGTCGTTCTGTGAGCTTGACGGTAAGAAGCTCAATATTTTGGAGCTTTGGCACGGTCCAACCTGTGCATTTAAGGATATGGCTTTACAGATACTTCCGCATCTTCTCACAAAATCCTTGAAAAAGACAAATGACGGCAAGGATGCAGTAATCCTTGTGGCAACCTCCGGTGATACCGGTAAAGCGGCTCTTGAGGGATTTAAAGATGTTGAACACACCAAAATTCTCGTGTTCTATCCCGTTGACGGAGTAAGTCCTATGCAAAAGCATCAGATGAATACCCAAGAAGGCGGAAATGTGAATGTTTGCGCTATAAAGGGCAACTTTGATGACGCACAGACCGGTGTTAAGAAGATTTTTACAACAGCCGAGGTATCTGCAAAGCTTGCTCAGAACAATATGATGTTTTCCTCTGCAAACTCAATAAACTGGGGAAGACTTCTTCCTCAGGTGGTTTACTATATTTCAGCCTATTGCGATATGGTGAACTCCGGCAAAATTAAGATGGGTGACAAAATCAATGTTGTTGTTCCCACAGGTAATTTCGGCAATATCTTAGCTTCTTATTATGCCGGCTTAATGGGACTTCCGATAAATAAATTTATCTGTGCTTCAAACTCCAACAATGTTCTTACCGACTTCATAAGAACAGGTGTCTATGATAAAAACAGAGCTTTCCACACAACGATTTCTCCGTCAATGGATATCCTCGTTTCAAGTAATTTGGAAAGACTTTTATATATGCTTTCCGGCAACAGTGATGAAATTACTAAGTCCTGGATGAAGGCTCTTAAGACTGACGGAAAATATGAGGTCAGTGAAGAGGTTAAGTCTGAAATCAAGGATAAGTTCTACGGCGGTTATTGCGATGACAAAATGACAAAGACCACCATCAAAAGACTTTTTGATCAAGATAGTTATCTTTGCGATACCCACACAGCCGTAGCAGTAAATGTTTATGAACAATATGTTAATGAAACAGGAGACCTGACTCCTGCCGTAATTGCTTCAACGGCAAGTCCCTATAAATTTTCAAGGGCAGTTCTTGAGGCTGTTGCTCCGGAGTGCACACTGCCCGAAACTGAATTTGATATGGTTGATACTCTCAACTCCATTACAAAAGCACCGGTTCCTGCTCCGCTTGCAGGACTTAAGGACAAGACCTCTCGTTTTTCAGATGTAACCGAAGCTGACGAGATGCAAAGCTATGTTCTCGGTGCTCTCGGAATTGAATAATGTCACTTTATGCAATAGCAGATTTGCATTTGTCGCTCGGCGAAGATAAACCTATGGATATTTTCCAAGGATGGAATGATTACACAAGTCGTCTGCGTGATAATTGGAACAGCTTGGTTACCAAAGATGATACGGTTGTAATTGCCGGAGATATTTCCTGGGCAATGAAGCTTGAACAGATTTATGAGGATTTCAAGTTCATTGACGAATTAAACGGCAAAAAAATAATTCTGAAGGGTAATCACGATTATTGGTGGGGCACAAAGAGCAAGATTGATAAGTTCCTTTTCGATAATTCACTCAATTCAATATCGGTTTTGTTTAATAATGCATACAAATGCGGAGAATACTCTGTTTGCGGAACACGAGGATGGTTTCTTGAAAATGAATCTGCTGAGGACACAAGGGTTTTGAACCGTGAGGTTGGAAGGCTGTCGGTCTCTATTCAGGCTGCCTTAGCTCTCGGCGGTGAACCTGTGGTTTTTTTGCATTATCCTCCCGTTTACGGAAATATCGAGTGCAAAGAAATAATGGATGTTTTGCGTAAAAACGGCATAAAAAAGTGTTATTACGGACATATTCACGGCAGAAAAGGCTTCGTGAATGCTGTCGAAGGAAACTACGATAATATTAATTTTAAGCTGATTTCTTGTGACAAAGTGTCGTTTATGCCCGTTTTAGTGAGATAAATTATTGATTTTACTATTGGCAAATCGGATATTTTGTGATATAATAAATTGATTTACTCATTCAAATGTATTGGAGGAATATAAAATGTCATTAAAGGAAAGTACAAAAACGGAGCAGGCTAACTCTTATGAATTAATAGTAAGTGTTGATGCAGAAACATTTGAGAAGGCTATAAATGCTGTTTATAAGAAACAGGTAAAGAACATTTCTATTCAGGGCTTTAGAAAGGGTAAGGCTCCTCGCAGAATTATTGAAAAAATGTATGGCTCTGAGGTTTTCTATGAGGATGCTATGCAGGATTGCTATCCCGATGCACTTTATGAGGCTGCAAAAGAGGCGAATTTAAAGATCGTAGCAGTTAAATCACTTGAGGCTGTTGAAGCTGGCAAGGATGGCTTTACTTTCAAGGCTGTGATTGTTTGCGAGCCTGAAATGGAAATTGACAACTATCTCGGAATTGAGGTAACAAAGAAGTCAACTGAGGTTACAGATGAGCTTGTTGACGAGGAAATAAACAGAGTAAGAGAGCGTAACTCAAGAATGGTATCTGTTGATGACAGAGCTGCTCAGGACGGCGATACTGCTGTTATCGACTTTGAGGGATTTGTTGACGGTGTTGCTTTCGAGGGCGGAAAGGCTGAAAACTACAATCTTAAGCTTGGTTCGGGCAACTTTATTCCCGGCTTTGAGGAGCAGATTGTAGGACACAATATTGATGAGGAATTTACTATCAATGTTAATTTCCCTGAAGATTATCAGTCAGAGGAGCTTAAAGGAAAGGCTGCAGAGTTCAAAATTAAGCTTCACGAAATTAAAACTCAGGAGCTTCCCGAGCTTGATGATGAGTTTGTAAAGGATGTTTCCGAAAAAGAAACTCTTGATGAATACAAGGAAGAAATCAAGGAAACTGTTGCAAAGCGTCTGACAGACGAGGCCGAGAGGGATGTTGATGATCAGATCTCAACAAAGCTTATGGAGCTTCTGGAGGGTGAAATCCCCGAAGAAATGTATGATAACCGTGCTTCTGAAATGGTAAGAGATTTTGATATGCGTTTGCGTTCTCAGGGTATGGATATCAATACATATATGCAGTATATGGGCACAGATATCGACGGACTTAAGGAAATGTACAAGGAAGAAGCTAAGAAGCATGTACAGCTGAGACTTGCTCTTGAAACTGTTGCTAAAAAGGAAAATATTGAGGTTTCCGAGTCTGAGCTTGATGAAGAATATTCAAAGATAGCCGAAGGCTACAAAATGGAAGCTGACAAGGTTAAGGCTGCAATTCCGGCTGAGTCCCTTACTGAAGATATTAAGGTTGAAAAGGCTCTAAAAATGATAAAGGATAAGGCAGTAATCAAATAATCAGAATAAATTTCTTAATTTTGTTTATCACTATATTCAGAAAGGTTATGATTTGATGGCATTAGTACCGTATGTTGTGGAGCAAACAAACAGAGGCGAGAGGTCATATGATATCTATTCCCGCCTTTTGAATGATAGGATTATTATGCTTAATGAAGAGGTAAACAGTGCCAGTGCAAGCGTAGTTGTCGCACAGCTTCTCTATCTTGAAAGTCAGGATCCGACAAAGGATATCAGTCTGTATATCAACAGCCCCGGCGGCAGCGTAACCGATGGATTTGCTATTTTTGATACAATGAATTATATCAAATGCGATGTATCAACAATATGCATGGGTATGGCTGCAAGTATGGGAGCTTTTCTGTTGGCGGCAGGTGCAAAAGGTAAACGACTTGCACTTCCCAACAGCGATATTATGATTCACCAACCGTCCGGCGGTGCTCAGGGTCAGGCTACAGATATGGAAATTCATACAAGACATATTCTTGATATGAAGCAGCGTCTGAATCAGATTCTTGCCGATAATACAGGCCAGCCGATTGATGTTATCGCAAGAGATACAAACCGTGATAATTTTATGACTGCGCAGCAGGCTCTTGAGTATGGCCTGATAGATAAGGTAATTGAAAGAAGATAAGTGAGGATTGGCTGATGGCTAACAAAAATAGCGAAAAGGATATTTATTGTTCTTTTTGCGGAAAACCACAGGATTTGGTCGGTCGTTTGATTGCCGGTAACGGTGTTTATATTTGTGATGAATGTGTTGAGCTTTGTATGAACATTCTTGAGCAGTCAAACGAGATTGAAAGATATAGCGACGCTCAGAAAAATGAAGACAGAATGCCTGTTGAACCTGAAGCTTCTGTGGTTGACCTGCTGAAGCCAAAGGAAATAAAGGCAATTCTTGATGAATATGTAATCGGTCAGGATGACGCAAAAATTACATTGAGCGTAGCCGTGTATAATCATTACAAAAGAGCTTTTTCAATGGATGAAAGCGTTGATTTTGCAAAAAGTAATGTTTTACTGTTAGGACCGACCGGTGTGGGTAAAACCCTTCTGGCGCAAACGCTTGCGAAAGCTTTGGATGTTCCCTTTGCCATA
>CALYYZ010000081.1 GCA_945607165.1 uncultured Ruminococcus sp.
AGAAATTTAGCACGAGCCGGAATGTTGTAAAACAAATCTCTGATGACAAATGTTGTACCTACCGGACATCCCGCCTCTTCAAAGCTTACCTCTTCACCGCCGTCAATCTCATATGATGTTCCAACATCTTCATTTTTGTTTCTTGTAATTAGCTGAAGTCTTGAAACAGCACAGATTGAAGCAAGCGCTTCACCTCTGAATCCAAGGGTTGATATGCTGTCCAGATCATTTTCGGACTTAACCTTGCTTGTGGCGTGTCTCAAAAATGCTTTTTTTATATCATCCTTGTAGATACCGCAGCCATCATCTGTGACACGCATAAAGGTGGTTCCGCCGTTTTTTATCTCGACAGTAATGTTCTTTGCGCCGGCATCTATAGAGTTTTCTACTAACTCCTTTATTACAGAGGCAGGTCTTTCGACAACCTCTCCCGCCGCTATAAGCTCAGCGACATGCTTATCAAGAACATTAATTACACCCATCGTATCACCACGCTTTTATATCATTTTCTTCAATTCATACAGCAAATTGAGTGCTTCTATCGGAGTAAGAGTATTGACATCTACGGTGCTTAGCCTATCCGCAACAGGATTGTTAATTGTATCAATCAAAGAGAGCTGCAGATCGTCATTCCTCTCAGAAGTCCTTTCAGCAGAAATTTTACCGCTTTCAAGCTCAGAGAGAATTTCTTTAGCCCTGCTGATTATCGACTGCGGTATGCCTGCAAGCTTTGCAACCTCAATGCCGTAGCTATCGTCAGCACCGCCGGGAACAATTCGGCGAAGAAAAGTAATATCATCGCCCCGTTTTTTAACGGCAATACTATAATTTTTAACACCCTCCAGCAAATCCTCCATAACGGTTAATTCGTGATAGTGAGTAGCAAAGAGTGTTTTTGCCCCGAGCTTTTTCTTATCGGCACAAAATTCCAAAACTGATCTGGCTATGCTCATACCGTCAAAGGTTGATGTTCCTCTTCCGATTTCATCGAGAATAAGAAGGCTTTTTGATGTTGCATTTTTCACTATGTTTGCGACCTCGCTCATTTCAACCATAAAGGTTGACTGTCCCGAAGCAAGATCATCAGAAGCTCCGACTCTTGTAAAAATACTGTCTACTATTCCGATTTCAGCATATGAAGCCGGAACAAAGCTTCCCATTTGAGCCATAAGCACAATCAGTGCAATTTGTCTCATATATGTTGATTTTCCGGCCATATTGGGACCGGTTATTATAGCAACCCGTTCAGAGTCGTTATCTAAATTTACATCGTTAGGTACGAATAACGAATCCTTAAGAAGTGTTTCGACAACCGGATGGCGGGAATCTTTTATTCTTATTGATGAAGAAAGATTGACATTAGGTCTTGTATATCCGTTGTCACACGCAACATTTGCAAGTGAAGTAACAACATCAAGCACCGCAATCGCCTTTGCTGTTTTTTGCAATCTTTCTAAGTTGTCTGATACTTTTGTTCTTATCGCTTCAAACAATGAAAACTCAAGAGCTGTTGACCTGTCCTTTGCACCGAGTATTCTTGATTCAACATCCTTTAAATCTTGAGTAATATATCTTTCACAATTCGTTAGCGTCTGTTTTCGTATGTAAGTGTCGGGAACAAGGTTTTTGTATGAATTGGAAACCTCAATATAGTAACCAAAAACTCTGTTGTATCCAACCTTCAGCTTTGGAATTCCTGTTTTTTCACGCTGCTGAGCCTCAATCTGAGCAAGGATACCCTTAGAGTTATTCATATCTGAGGTCACTAAATCAAGTTCTTCATTGTATCCCTTTTTAATTATTCCACCCTCTCTTACCGTAAAGGGCGGCTCTTCAACAATGGCATCATCAATTAAGCTGTAAATATCCTCCAGCTTATCAATATTTTTGTATATTCGCTTTATATATGATGAATTACACTGAGATATTAATTCATTGATTTTGGGAAGATTTTTAATAGCAGAGCAAAGGGATCTTAAATCTCTGGCATTTGCTGAACCGTAAACAATTCTTGTCATTAATCGTTCTATGTCAAAAATACCCGAAATGCTTTCTGTAATTTCAAGACGAAGCACCGTGTCATTCACAAGCTCCTCAACGGCAGACTGTCTGTTATTGATTGAGGTTACGCTCATTAACGGGTGCTCAAGCCATGAACGCATCAATCTTTTTCCCATCGCAGTTTTTGTCTTGTCAATAACCCAAAGGAGCGAACCACGCTTCTCTTTGGTAAGCATTGTTTGAGTAAGCTCAAGATTGCGCTGAGTATTATAGTCAAGACGCATATACTGACTTTCGTTATAAAGCTCAATATGTTTGATTCTTTCAAGTCCACTCATCTGAGTTTCCTTTAAATAAGAGAGCAACGCACCGATGCAGGATACAACAACAGCTTTTTCCTCTATCTGCTTCGCTTCTTCATTAAAATGCGCTCTTACCGATGCTAAGCAGGAATTGAAATCAAACTTTTTATCCTCAAGCATTTCTACTCCGGCAGAAAGCTTGGTCTTAATAAACTTTGGCAATTCGGAAAGGTTCACAACTTCGCCGCCAATAAGTATTTCTCTGGGATTATAGCTTGAGAGCTGACTTGTAAGCACATTGAAGCTGTCTTTACCGGAAATATCAGTTGCAAATAATTCTCCTGTGGAAATATCGCAAAAGCAAATTCCGATATGCCGGTCATTTAGGTACATACAGCAAATATAGTTATTCTTACCCTCATCGAGCATACAGGATTCCATAACAGTTCCGGGAGTAATAACACGGATTATGTCACGCTTTACAAGACCTTTTGCAGCAGACGGATCTTCTGTTTGCTCGCAAATCGCAACCTTATACCCTTTTGAGACCAATCGGGCAATGTATCCCTCACAGCTGTGAAAGGGAACGCCGCACATTGGCGCTCTTTCTTCCTGTCCGCAATCTCTGCCTGTGAGTGTGAGTTCAAGCTCCTTTGAGGCAATTTTCGCATCTTCAAAGAACATTTCATAGAAATCGCCGAGCCTGAAAAACAAAATGCTGTCCTTGTTTTGCTCCTTGATTTTGAAGTATTGCTTCATCATCGGAGAAAGTTCTCCCATAAACTCACACCCTTTGCGTTATTTTAATTAAGATTAGTGGCAGCCCCCACAGCTTTCACAGCTGCCTGAGCAAGAGGACTGGGTAAAATCAGCAGTTTCGGGATCGGCACCCTCTGATGACTGCTGAATAATAGCAAGGACTCTGTTAGCAATCATATCGAAATCGTCCTTTGCCTCGTTGTATGCAAGCATATTTTCATTGGACATAATTTTTGAATAAACTTCTCTCATCTCAGTATTAAGCTCTGCGAGCTTGTCCTGATCTCTGTCCTGCTTTGAAGCCTCGTTGTTGATAGCCATTCTTTTAAGATTAAACTCACCTATAAGCTGCTGAAGCTCTGTATCAGCGTCAGCCCTTTTCTGAACTTCCTGTAGCTTAATGTAGGATTCCTCCTGCTGAATAGCCTTTCCGAGCTCTCTTGCCTTTGTAATAATATCCATTTAAATTCCTCCGTTATTAATATTTTCTATTTTGCCCTTTAATATCCAGTTGCGGGCTTTTGTGATTGTTACATTCTGAAATGTTCCTATAGTACTTTCGGGAGCATCAAGCTCAACAACAATATTTCCGCTTGTACGACCTGATAGCTCGTTGTTTTTGCCTGTTTTGCCTTCAATCAGTACCTTTTGCGTACTGCCGACCATATCTGCACACCGCTTAGCGGCTATCTCCTCCTGAACCTGCAAAAGCTCCTGAAACCATTTAGATTTTTCTGAAGCAGGAACCGGGTCATCCATTTCTGCAGCAGGAGTTCCGACCCTTGGCGAATAGATAAAGGTGAACAACGATGTGAAGCCAACCTCTTTTATTAAAGAGAGCGTCTGTTTAAAATCATCATAGGTTTCACCCGGAAATCCGACGATTATATCACTTGTAAGAGATAGTCCGTCTATCTTTTCTTTTGCATAGTTTACTATTTCAAGATATCGCTTTCTGTCATAGTGTCTGTTCATTTCTTTCAGAACACGGTCAGATCCACTTTGAAAAGGCAAGTGAAGATGACGGCTGATGTGAGTACCTTTTGCCATTGTATCAATAAGCTCCTTGGAGCAATCCTTGGGGTGAGAGGTCATAAACCTGAGCCAATAATCCCCGTCAATGGAATCAATCTCACGAAGCAACTGTGCAAAATTAACTCCGCCCTCAAGATTTTTTCCATATGAGTTTACATTCTGACCGAGCAGTGTAATATCCTTGTAGCCGTTATTAATCATTGCAGCTGCTTCTTCAAGAATAATCTGCTTGTCTCGGCTTCTTTCCCTGCCCCTGACATAAGGCACAATACAGTATGTGCAAAAATTATTGCAGCCATACATAATCGGAAGCCAGCCCTTGAAGCTGCCGTCACGACGAATCGGAAAACCCTCATAGAGCTTATTGTCATCATTACCCCTTTCAAACACTCTCTTGCCGTTTACAAGAGAATTATACATAAGCTCAGGGAAATGATGGAGAGAGTGTGTGCCGAACACCAGTCCAACAAACGGAAAGCTTTTATATATTTTATTTGCAATATGCTCCTGTTCCATCATACAGCCGCACAGAGCAATTAAAATCTGAGGGTGTTTTCTTTTTATATTCTTCAAAGCACCTACATTGCCGAAAACTCTGTCCTCGGCATGCTCACGAACCGCACAGGTATTGAAAAGAATAAAGTCGGCATTTTCCGGAGAATCGGAAAACTCAAAGCCGGATTGCGCTAACATACCTTTGATTTTTTCACTGTCGGCAACATTTTGCTGGCAGCCATATGTTCTGATAAACGCTACGGGTTTTTCGCCACGCTTGCGAATTTCCATTATTTCCGCAATAAGCTGCATATACTCAAATTGCTTACCAGACAATGAATTTATGCTAATTTCGGAGTCAGCCAAATTAATGCCTCCTTATCCATTGTATTAACTGAGTAATTATAACACAAATATATATTTTTTTCAACATTTTAAATGTCATAAAATTAATTAGTAAATTTTGAAACAACAGTAGAATTTATTAAATCTTTGTTTGATGAGAATTGATTTTGAGGTATTGAAAAGAAAATTTTGATATGTTATTATATTACCGAGTTACAAAAGTAAAAGTCATTGATTTTTATTCTAATTCAGAATTATAGAACAAGGAGTGCTTTCATATGGAAGGTTTTATTGAACAGGTTGTAAAGCGTAAAAACGGAATTAAGCAGCTCATTATTAAGATTGTTTCTGTTGTGCTGCTAATAACTATTCCTACGGTTTGTGTACTGATTGCACCGATAATCAAAATTGCTTATATGGTTTATATCGGAATCTTTATGTTTATTGGTGGAATTTACATAGTTTGGTATATATTCACAAGTCAGAATGTTGAATATGAATACTCTGTAAACGGTGATGAATTAGAAATTGCAAAGGTAATTTCACTGAGAAAGAGGAAAAGAATTTGCAAGATTCCGATTCGTGAAATAGAAATACTTGGTAAGGGTGAGAAAACCGTAAACGGAGTAAGAATCCTGAAAAGCTTTATTGCCGCACAGGATTTGAGTGCAGACAATGATAATTATTACGCAGTATTTACAAGTCCGGCATACGGAAGAACCCTTTTGATTTTCACGCCTAATGAACATATCCTTGAGGGGATGAAGAGATATCTTAATAAAGATATTGTATTGAAACTCTTTTACAATAGGAATGTAGGATGATATAATGGAGCTTACTGACAAAAATGTTGTAAAAAAAGCAGTTTTTAATCGACCTGATGACGCTAATAAGGGAACTCTCGGCTCACTTTTGAGTATCTGCGGCTGCTATTCAATGGCAGGGGCAGGAATAATGGCAGGCAAAGCTGCACTGAGATGCGGAATCGGACTTTTAAAATCGGCTGTTGTAAAGAGTATCTATCCTATTGAAGCGGGTGCAATTTTTGAAAGCGTGTTTTTTCCCTGTGAGGAAACCTGCGACGGAAAACTCAGCAAAAATAACATAGATTTTTTGCTTAATGAGGCTCAGAGATCAAGTGCAGTGCTTATTGGATGCGGTTTATCGGTGTGCGAGGATACAAAGGAAATTGTTTTTTCTATTATAGAAAATTCATCTGTACCGATGGTTCTTGATGCTGACGCACTCAACTGTGTTGCGCAGTATCCCGACATATTAAGAAGGGCAAAAAGTCAAATAATAATCACTCCTCACCCGGCAGAAATGGCAAGATTAATTTCCGGCAGCACCAAAGCTGTTAATCAGAACAGAGCCGATACTGCTTATGACTTTTCTGCCGAATATGGTGTTGTTACGGTATTAAAGGGTATGGGTACAATAATAGCCTCGCCAAACGGAAGAATTATGCAGAATAATACAGGTAACTCAGGTATGGCAACAGGCGGAAGCGGAGATGTTCTTGCAGGAATGGTGGCTTCTCTGCTTGCCCAGGGTGCAGAAGCTTTTGAGGCTGCGGCTGCCGGAGTATATTTACATGGATTAGCCGGAGATATTGCAAAAAACAGGTACGGCAAAATATCAATGCTTCCTACTGATATTATAGAATGTATTTCGGAAGCTCTGAAAGCCTGTGGATTTTAAAACTTTTTGAATTATAAAATTTAAGACGACATATAATGTTTTGAACGGAGGTATTGCAGTGGCAAAACGAAGTATCTTAACATTATGCGTCGCCTTTATTTTTTTATCATTGATTTGCGGATGCTCAGTCAAGCAGGAAAGCATTAAACCAAATATTGATTTTTCCTCTCAATTTGAGGGAGTTTACAGAGGGCACAATTATTCAGGAGAGATCATATGTAACAGACAGGGACTTTTTAATCTGAGGATTAATTCGCCCGACACTGTTGAGGGATTAGAGTTTTCATATCGCAGCGGTGGGGTTGAGATTAAAAGAGAACAGCTGATTTGCAGCGCAGATGAAGCTTTTTTGCCAAGCAACAGTCTGCCTCAAAGATTAAGAGAAATAATGAAAGCTGTGTCTCAGGGACAATACAGCGAAAACAGCAAAAATGACTTAGGGTATACATATACGATTAATTTGAGGAATGGAAAAGCAATGCTTTATTGCGACAGAAAAGGAAATATTACGAAGCTGAGCGAAAATGACAATCTGGATATAAAGCTAAACAGAATTAACACAGAATAAAATAAACTCACATTTTTTGCGCCCAAAAATATTATGTAATAGCTGTATAAAAATTGCAAGAACGGCAAAAATATCAGTAAAGAGTTATTTGGAGCGTGAAAGCATTGAATATCAGAAGAGGAGACATCTATTATGCAGATTTGAGTCCCGTTGTAGGTTCTGAGCAGGGCGGCATAAGACCGGTGCTTATTGTTCAAAATGATGTGGGAAACAGATTCAGCCCAACTGTTATTGCAGCCGCAATTACAAGTCAGCAATCTAAAGCTAATTTGCCTACTCATATTCCCCTGCATGCTGATTCATCAGGACTTGCAAAGGACAGCGTAGTATTATTGGAACAGGTAAGAACTATCGACAAAAAAAGATTAAAGGAAAAAATGGGTTCGATAGATGAAGGCGCAATGAACGAAATTAACAACGCTATATCAATTTCATTCGGTCTTAACGCATAATAATGCACTACATAAATGCAGTGCAGATTATAAAGCAAAGCTTTTGAAGATATATGTCGGTCTCGGTGTGAATCATCACAGAAAAACGGCTCCCAAATGGGAGCCGTTTTCGGA
>CALYYZ010000082.1 GCA_945607165.1 uncultured Ruminococcus sp.
CTATATTGATGCAGATGGTTTGGAAACTTTAATTAGCGGAGTTACTCATAATACACATCTCATAGTAGATAAGGATAATAAGTATGATCCTCAAAAAGGTACAATGCTTGTAGCTCCTGCAACTTCAGGAGGTAAAGAATTCTCTTACTGGTTAGTTACCATCAAGGAAGGCACTGAGGATAAAGAGGTAGCTAAGTGCTATACACGCCAGTTCGGTCTGGTAATTCTTGATGATTATACCATAACTCCTGTTTATGGCGTGGTTACTGACTCAGTAACAATAGGAGATCCTAAATTCTCTCGTGAGCAGTCAACTAATGCCGACGGTTCTATTGTTACCGATGTTCTTTATGCAGATTTCGTTGTAGCATTTATGGATAGCAAATATACTCAGCTCAACACTACACTTCCTACCGATGAGATCCAGTATAGATCAGGTGTTCTTGTAGAGGTTGCTCAGGAGGCTGCTCTGACTGTTACAGACGGAAAGATAACAAATCCCGAAGCCGCTTCCACTATGACATTTGATAGTAATAGGGCTGAGCTTCAAAGAATTGCACTCACGGGTGCAAATGGCTCCTATAAGCAGGGTACCAACGGCAGAAAGGTATTTAATCAGACTGTCAATAATTCTGATTACAACAACTTCAACCGTGTTGATGTATTCTTTACATTTAACAATACTGTTTCCAATCAGAAGTATGTAATGAAGGCTTACTATTATGTATACCAGGTTGACGCTAACGGTAAGGTTATAGATGACTCCTTCAAAATGACTGACGGCTCACTCTACTTTAACCTCTATAATATTGGTAACAGTACAGTGTCCACTGATCAGACTTCTGCTTAATTCTGTGAAATGAGGTGTTTTAAATGAAATTAATATATTCAAGACCTACATTAGAGGTAACAGAATTCGTTTTTGAAGATACTCTTGCGAGTGCAATCAGACCGAGTGTTAACCCCACCGAGGAAGACATCAGCCATATCGGCGATACTAAACCTATTGACATCGAAGATGAGTGGGATTATTGATCTGACTCGATTCTGATATATCATTCTAAGGGGGCAAATGCTGATTTGCATTTGCCCCTTTATTACAAAATTATTATTTTTCGTTGCAAGTAAAAGGTGATTTTATGAAAAAAGTAACTAAAAGTTTCATCGCTTTTTCGTGTGTTATTGCTCTCGTTGCGACCTCTACTGCTATAGTATTTGCTGAAACATATTTTTCAGACGGCAACTTCACTTTCACACGAAATAACAACAGGCTTACAATTTGTTACAATGATAAGGTAATGGAGGATGTTGTATTTCCCGAAACCATATACGGTGATACTGTTGTTGCTATTGCTAATGCGGCATATCAGCACAACTCCGACATTAAAACTGTAACTTTTCCTAAAACCCTTGAATCAATCGGTCAGTTTGCCTTTTCTAATATGACGAATCTTACAGTAATTAACCCGGTTCCCGCCGGTTGTACAAGCATAGGAAACGGAGCTTTTCAGTCAAATCCGAATCTTTCCTCAATTTCCATTGAAGCTCCCATTACCGAGATTCCTCAGCAGATGCTCTACAACTGTCCGTCGCTTAAAACCTTTGATGTGCCGCAAACTGTTACTAAAATCAATCGCTTTGCTTTTATGAACTGCACCTCGCTTGAAAGAGTAACACTTCCCAAGGGCATCACTTCTATAGCTGACGACAGCTTTAAGAATTGTCCTAATCTCACAGTGTATGGCTATAAAAATACATATGCTCAGACCTACTGTGAACAAAAGAACATAAGCTTTGTTGCGGTTGACGCATACAAGCTCGGAGATGTTGATCTCAACGGTATGATTGATGTTATCGACTGTACAACTATTCAGAAGCATTTAGCTAAAATTATTACCTTTACTGATGAGCAGCTTGCACTTGCCAATTTTAATAAAGATGAGATTGTTGATATTGTTGATGTAACAGATCTTCAATCATACTTAACATCAAATTAATTACTATAATTTCCCCTTGAACTTATATTCTTGGGGAAATTGTTCATTATGAGGCGATGATGTGAAATACTTAATTGCTGACCTTGTCACTGAATTTCAGCCAAGGTTTGATAATTTAAAAAACCTTGCAAAGCCCTTTTTATACTGCGGTGACAGGGCTTCCGATCTTAAGCTTAAGGTTTCTGACGAGTGGCTTAATAAATTACACGGCAAAATGGAGGAGGGGGTGTCCCTTGAGGAAACCGAGGAATTTGCCTATGCCTGTGCTTTTAATAAAGCTATTTTACCTCATTTTGCTATGCTTGTTCATTCCTCCGGCATAATCTACGAAAACAAGGCGTATTTATTTTCCGCCCCATCTGGTGGCGGAAAATCTACACACACCGGTCTTTTGTGTAAGGCTTACGGTGACAGACTTCACATTTTTAACGATGACAAGCCTATAGTTAGAGCAATTAACGGAAAGCCGATTGCTTTCGGAACTCCGTTTGACGGCGGAAGCGGTATCGCTTTGAATGAATCAGCCGAGCTTAAGGCAATAGTTTTTCTTGAAAAAGGTGAGAAAAACTCCATAAGCATACCAAATACTAAAGAAATTATTAAAAGGCTCTATTTGTCAACTTCCTTTCGCTCTCTTTCTAAGTCAACTGCTGCTGATATACTCTCACTTTTTGATATTCTTATCAATCAATGCAGCTTTTATCTTCTTACTTGTAATACAGACATTTCCGCCGCCCATTTTTCTTATGATAATATTATAAATATCTAAAGTCGAGTCAAAAAAGGTGCTGTTGCATATGAATTAATTCAGCAACAGCACCTTATTAAATTACATTAAATAATATCATTCTTATATTTTAGCTGCCTGTAAATCATATTTGCACACAAATATACATTACCGCCGCCCATAGTCAGAATAAGGTCGCCTTCCTTTGCGTTTTCACAAACATAGTCTGTTATTTCCTCAAAGGTATCAAGGCAAATTGAGCCGGGAACCTTAGCACCTAAATCCCTTGAATAAATATTATAGGTATTTGTCTCTCTCACCGGCAGAATTTCAGAGATCACTGCTGTGTCAGGAATCTTGAGAGCTTCTGCAAAGTCATCAAGCAGCATAGCAGTTCTTGAGAAGGTGTGTGGTTGGAATACTGCCCATACCTTATTGAATCCCATGTTCATTGCAGCATTAAGAGTTGCCTTGAGCTCAGTGGGGTGATGTGCAAAATCATCGGCAACAGTGATACCGCCGGGTGTACCTAAAATTTCAAATCTTCTGTGAACACCGCCGAATTTATGCAAATTTTCAGATATCTCTTTTGGTGTAGCCCCAAGGTAATGAGCAGTAGCAGCTGCGGCAAGAGCATTATATATGTTATGCTTTCCCGGTACAATAAGCTTTATTTCCGTAAGCTTTTCACCCTTGAAATACAGGTCAAACTGTTCGTGTACGCCTTTATCAGCACTGATATTTACAGCTCTGTAATCACAGTCCTCGCTAAAGCCGTAGGTTATTTTTTCTATATTTACATCCTTTACTGCATCAAGGGTATTTTCATCGTCTCCGTTAATCACAAGCAGTCCGGTAGTTTGCTTGGAAAACCTGTTAAAGGATTTTTTAATATTTTCTAAATTTTTAAAGTAATCCAGGTGATCTGCATCTATGTTAAGAATTATGGAGATAAAAGGATTGAGCTGCAAAAAGGTGTCAACATATTCACAGGCTTCACAGACAATAATGTCGCTTGAACCAACATAGCTGTTACCTCCGATAAAGGGAAGCTTTCCTCCGATAATAGCAGAGGGATCAAAACCGCTTCCTATCAGAATCTGAGACAGCATACCGGTTGTTGTAGTTTTGCCGTGTGTACCTGAAACGGCAATGCTTCTTTTGTATCGCCGTGTTACTATTCCGAGCATAACGCTTCTTTCTATGCAGGGAATATTTTTTTCCGCCGCCGCAGCCCTCTCTGGATTCGTTTCCTTAATTGCGGCGGAGTATACTACAAGCTCTGCACCTTCAATATTTTCTGCCTTGTGCCCCATATACACCTTAATACCGTCCTCTTTGATTCTGTCGAGAGTTTCTCCCTCGTTCATATCAGAGCCGGACAGCTCAAAGCCTTCACTTTTCAGTATTTCTGCCAGTGGACACATACCGCTTCCGCCGATTCCTATAAAGTGGATTCTTTTTATTTTATCCATAAGGTTGTCGTAGTTCACACAAGCAACTCCTTTTTGTAATAATATTGCCCTAATATTATAAGGCTAAATCTATAAAAAATAAATACCTAAAATTAAAAAATATAAATTTTCTCGAAAATAATACTTTTGACCTCAATAATATTGCGAAAAATATTAGAAAATGTTACAATAATAAAAGAAATTCTGTGACTTAACAATATTCACAATTAATTTTTATTCTTTGGCGGTATGTTTATGAGCGTTAAAAAAAATGATATAGTTAGGCTTAAAATCACCTCAACTACAGCCGAGGGAAACGGAGTTGGAAAAACCGAGGACGGTATGACTGTTTTTGTTCCACTTACTGTTCCGGGAGAGGAGATAGAGGCAAGGATAATCAAAGCCAAAAAGACCTATGCTATCGGCAAGCTTGAAAGTATTTTGTCTCCGTCACCTTACAGAATTGAAGCAGACTGCCCTAATTTTTCCAAATGCGGAGGATGCGCTTGGCGTCATATTACATATGAAGCGGAGTGTAAAATTAAAACCGAAAAGGTTTTTGATGCAGTGACTCGAATCGGAAAAATTAAAAATCCTGCCTTTTCACCAATAATTACCTCTGATAATATAAGTCGTTACCGCAACAAGGCTCAGCTTCCTATCGGTGATGATGAACAGGGTAATATACAGATGGGCTTTTACGCTTTTCACAGTCACAGGATAATTGATTGTGATGATTGTATTCTTCAGCCTGAGCTGTTTTCAAAGGTTATTGAAATAACAAGAGAATTTATACTAAAATCTGAAAATGATATTTATAATGAAGCAAATTCAAAGGGCAGACTCAGACATTTGTGTATCAGATATGGTGAAATAAGCGATGAGCTTATGGTTTGTTATGTTGTAAACGGAAGCGGATTAAAGCAGGAAGAATTGCTTGTTTCAATGCTTAAATCCGGACTGCCAAATCTAAAAACAGTAATTATTAATTCTAATTCAGAAAAAACAAATGTTATATTAGGACCGAAAAACAGAGTGATTTACGGCAGCGGATTTATAACCGATACACTCTGCGGATTAAAGTTTAAAATTTCTCCGTTTTCATTCTGGCAGGTCAACAGAAAACAGGCTGAAAAGCTTTACTCAAAGGCAAAAGAATATGCAAATCTGCAATCCGACGAAATTCTCCTTGATTTATACTGCGGAACAGGTACAATAGGGCTTACAATGGCTGACTGCTGCAAGGAACTTATCGGAGTAGAGATTGTGGAGGACGCAGTAAAGGACGCCATAGAAAATGCTGAGATTAACAATATTGATAACGCAAGGTTTATATGCTCAGATGCACCCTTGGCAGCCGAAAAGCTCAAAAAAGAAGGACTCAAACCTGATGTTGTAATCCTTGATCCGCCGAGGAAAGGCTGCGGAAAAGAGCTTGTTGATACAATAGCTGAAATGTCACCCGACAGGGTTGTATATATTTCCTGTGATCCGGCTACACTCGCAAGAGATTTAGCTTATTTTGAAATTAATAATTATTCTGTAAAAGAAATAACGCCTTGCGATATGTTTAGTAGAACCGCACATATTGAGACTGTAGTCTTGATGACTAAAGAATAAGGATATATTTCAAATCCGAAATAGTGGAGGAAGATTTGGATAATAAAAAAAGCATAGAAGCAACAAAAAAGGATTTGAGAAAAATTCCTATTTTCCGATAGAATAAGATCATCTGAAACAGTTAATCCGGCCAATAGGCTTGATTATATATTAATTTTTAAGGAGATTGCTGTTTGAAGAAAAACAACACCTTGGAGATTGTAGGCTGACCGGGAGGTTTGCGTAAATACAATCTCGCACTAACCTCCCGGTATTGCGGTCATTAATCATCAGGAGGAAAAATAATGAATAAAAATGACTACAAAATTCGTTTAGAAAGAAAAGAAGAATACCGAGAAGTTGAAAACCTTGTAAGAGAATCATTTTGGAATGTTTATCGTCCGGGCTGTCTGGAGCATTATGTACTGAATCAGCTTAGAAATGATGATGCATTTGTGCCGGAGCTTGATTTTGTTATGGAAAAGGACGGCAAGCTGATCGGACAGAATGTTTTTATGAAGGCAAGTATCAAAGCAGATGACGGCAGGAGTATTCCTATTATGGCAATGGGTCCTATCTGCATAACACCTGAACTAAAGAGAAAAGGTTATGGAAAAATTCTGCTGGATTATTCGCTTGAAAAAGCGGCTGAGCTTGGATGCGGAGCAGTGTGCTTTGAAGGCAACATTGATTTCTACGGAAAAAGCGGATTCACCTTTGCAAGCGAATACGGCATCCGTTATCATGGCTTGCCTGAAGGCGAGGACGCATCATTCTTTTTGTGCAAGGAGCTGATTCCGGGATACCTTGACGGAATCTCCGGAGAGTATTCTACACCGCAGGGCTATTTTGTTGATGAAGCAGAAGCCGAGGAATTTGATAAAGCATTTCCGTACAAGGAGAAACTTAAGCTTCCGGGACAGCTTTTCTAAACGAAAATAAGTAAAAAGCCGAGAACAGAAGTCGGCTGAAGCTGACCGTATGTTTGAACTGAAACAGCGAAAGAAAAAAGATAAGCACAGGGGGCATTAGCCGTGCTTGTCAAAAAATGCTCCCCATCATTGGATTAGTTCCAATGGTGAGGAGCCTTTGATATGGTTTATGTGTTCAATCGTAAGAGAGAAAATTTGCCTGTATATGCAGTCTGATATTAATATGAAACAGAATTAAGGAAACGCTGATTAATTCGTTTGTATTCAGCGGTTCCAAAATAATTACGAATAGATAATCAATAAAACGGAGTGAAAGAAATGAAGTATCACAGATTAGTTGAAAATGCTGCACACCCAAACGGCTTTTGGGGAAAAATGATGATAAAATCAATGAATAAAAATCATTCCCAGCTTACGGATTGGGCGCTTGATCATATCAAAATAAATAAAACAGATATAATCTTGGATGTTGGCTGCGGCGGTGGAAGAACTGTAGATAAGCTTTGTTCATTCGTAGGCAACGGAAAGGTGTTTGGAATAGACTATTCAGAGCTTTGCGTAAAAAAGACGGAGAAATTTAACAGAAAAAATATCCTCTGTAACAAGGCGAAAATAATACAGTCAACCGTATCTGAACTGCCGTTTGAAGATGAGAAGTTTAATTATGTAATTGCCGTAGAAACATTTTATTTTTGGCCTGATAAAATAAACGATTTGCGTGAAATATATCGTACTCTCAAGCATGGCGGAAAAATACTCTTGGTATTTGAAATGGTGAAAAAGCCCGAAGAACCCGAAAAATGGGAGAAAATTGAAAAAAGATTGGGAATCAGTGCCGTATCAAAGGAAGAAATTACTGATTTTTTACTCAGATCAGGATATCAGGACATAAGGTCATATGTTAACTCAAGTAAAAACTGGTTGTGCTTAACAGCCGAGAAGGAGTAAATATGAAGGCTTTGGTTACGGGAGCAAGCTCCGGGATAGGAAGG
>CALYYZ010000083.1 GCA_945607165.1 uncultured Ruminococcus sp.
AACACTGATTAAATCGTTTGTGCATATTGCGCCGTCAGATTTTTTGTCAGATTGCGCAAACAAGCCTCAGTAATGTGACGCATTACGAGGATTTTTTGGGCGAACCCGGAGGAAAATGCCGGCAAGATGCACAAACAACTTTTAAGTGTGATTTATTCAGTGTTTCCCTAATACTTTTTACCGATTCTGACAAAAATATTTTAAAAAATAGAGGAATATTAAAAATAAAAGCGTAAAAAACTAATAGGAAACTGAAGGGAGGGGTTTTATGGCATTTCCTGAGAGCTTTTTGCAGGAGCTTAAGCTCAGAAACGACATAACCGATGTTGTTTCTTCCTATGTTAATCTGAAACGCAGGGGCAGGAATATGGTAGGACTCTGTCCCTTTCACGGTGAAAAAACACCTTCCTTTAACATATATACCGAAAACGGATCCTTTTATTGCTTTGGCTGCGGCACAGGCGGCGATGTCATTACATTCATAATGAGGATTGAAAATCTTGATTATCTTGATGCAGTTAAGTTCCTAGCTCAGCGTGCCGGGCTTGAGCTTCCCGAGGATTCCTATGACGACAGTATGAGCCGATTGAGACTCAAAATTTTTGAAGCAAACCGTGAGGCGGCAAGGTTTTATTACGATTCACTTTATCAGTCGTCGGGCAAGCAGGGACTTGATTATCTTCACGGCAGGGCGTTAAGCGACAAGACCATCCGAAGATTTGGCTTGGGATTTGCCGATGACAGCTGGTCCTCGTTGTGTTCTCATCTTCGATCAAAGGGCTTTTCCGATTCTGAGCTTGTGGCGGCAAATCTTGCCGTTAAACATAAAAACGGAAACGGAATATATGATCGTTTTAGAAACAGGGTTATGTTTCCTATCATTGATATAAGGGGTAATGTAATTGCATTCGGCGGCAGAATAATGGCTGATGAAAAGCCCAAATATCTCAACACCTCAGACACACCTGTGTTTAAAAAGAGTACAAACCTTTTTTCTCTTAACAATGCAAAAAATTCAGGCTCTCGCACCCTAATTTTGTGTGAGGGCTATATGGATGTAATCGCTGTCAATCAAGCAGGCTTTGCAAACGCTGTTGCAACTCTCGGAACGGCACTTACCGCAGAGCAAGCTATGCTGATGAAGCGCTATGCAGACGAGGTTATAATTTGTTATGATGCCGACGAGGCGGGACAAAAGGCTACTGCAAGAGCTATTTCAATTCTCAGAAATTCCGGACTTTCCGTAAGGGTGGTAAATATACCTAACGGTAAAGATCCTGACGAATTTATCCGTTCCCACGGAAGCGACGGTCCTGCCGCCTTCAGAGCAGTTATAGAAAACTGCGGAAATGATATAGAATATCGGCTCTCAAAGTTAAAAAAACAATTCAATACAGAGATTACCGACGGAAAGATCGCTTATCTTGAGGAGGCTGCAAAAATTGTTTCAGCCATTTCAAGTCCCATTGAGCAGGATATTTATGCTTCAAGGCTTTCCTCTGAGCTCGGCATTGAAAAGGAAGCTTTCCTGCGGCAGGTTAAAAAGCTTGACCGAAAAAATCAAAGGGAACTCCGTTCAAAGCAGATGCGAAAAATTCGATCTGATCTTAACGGAACAACTGACAGAATTAATACAGAACACCGCAAACAGCCCCGAAGCTCAAGCGCAGAGGAAGCTTTAGTGGTGCATATGATAAATAATCCCGATTCAGCAAATGAAATTGCAAATTTGCTTACTGCTGACAAATTCAGTAATTCGTTGATAAAAAGAT
The DNA here is from genome assembly GCA_945607165.1 of uncultured Ruminococcus sp. Taxonomy (GTDB): domain Bacteria; phylum Bacillota; class Clostridia; order Oscillospirales; family Acutalibacteraceae; genus Ruminococcoides. The sequence continues at coordinate 1,773 of CALYYZ010000083.1, forward strand.
ACTATGTGTATTTTTTGAATCGGATACAAAGCGGATTGGAACCGCTTACAAATATATCGGCTGATTTTACCGGTGACGAGATATCGAAGCTCTATCAGCTGATAAACCGCTATAGCCGAGTCACATCTACTCCTCAGGCTATGAGGGAATATATTGATGTGATTTTGGATGAAGACTCAAAGCTAACCGAAGATAAGATTTCTTCAATGAGTCCTCAGGAGCTTAGCGAATATATTGCAAGACTAAAGAAAAACAAGCAGTAAAGGGAAAGGAATGTGTATTATGCCCGTACAGGAAAAAAAGACAATAGTGAAAGAGCTTGTTGAGCTCGGCAAACAGAAAGGTCAGCTCACAAATCAGGATATACTTGACGCTATCGGAGAAATTGACTTTGAACCTGAACAGCTTGAAAAGCTTTATGACAATATTGAGTCACAGGGAATAGAGATCGTTGAGGATATCGGTGATATCAAAATTGAAGATATCGACATAAATTTTTCTGAAGAAAAGGGCGATGATCAATCTCCGGCGCCTGCCGAAACCGGTGTTACCATAGACGATCCTGTTAAGGTATACCTTAAGGAAATCGGAAGAGTACCGCTTCTTACCTCTGATGAAGAAATCGAGCTTGCAGTCAGAATTGCCGAGGGAGATGTCGAAGCAAAGCAAAGACTCTCCGAAGCAAATCTCAGACTTGTTGTAAGCATTGCAAAACGCTATCTCGGCAGAGGTATGCAATTTCTTGACCTTATTCAGGAGGGAAATCTCGGACTTATCAAGGCGGTAGATAAATTCGATTACACAAAGGGATTTAAGTTCTCCACCTACGCTACCTGGTGGATCAGACAGGCTATTACCAGAGCAATAGCAGATCAGGCAAGAACTATCCGTATTCCCGTTCATATGGTTGAAACTATCAATAAGGTAAAAAAGGTTCAGAGCCAGCTTCTCCATCAGAACGGTCACGAACCCTCGGCTGATGAAATAGCGGCTGAAATTGATATGCCTGTTGACAAGGTTCGTGAAATTATGCGTGTTGCACAGGAGCCTGTTTCGCTCGAAACCCCCATTGGTGAAGAAGAGGACAGTCATCTCGGCGACTTCATTCCTGACAACGATGCACCTGCCCCTGCCGATGCAGCTTCTCACACAATGCTTCGTGAGCAGCTCTCAGATGTGCTTTCCACACTAACTACTCGTGAAGCTAAGGTACTTAGGCTTCGTTTTGGACTTGACGACGGCAGAAGCCGTACGCTTGAAGAGGTGGGCAAGGAGTTCAATGTTACCCGTGAGCGTATTCGTCAGATTGAGGCAAAGGCTTTGAGAAAGCTTCGTCATCCGTCAAGAAGTCGTAAGCTTAAGGATTTTCTTGATTATTAATATTCGGAATAAGAATTATGGTTGAATTTGAAGAATGTGCCCAAATGCTTGATGAAATAGCCGATTCAATGCCTTTTGAGCTTTACCGTGACCTAAACGGCGGGATATCACTTTTGCCGCAAATCAAGGTGCACCCAAAAGCTCTTCATGGCGAGCTTTTCATACTTGGTGAGTACATACGCAACTCACTCGGAAATGCAATAGTGTTTTACCACGGCTCAATTAATCGTGTTTACGCCAGATTAAGCCGAGCCGAGCTGTACACCCAACTCGTAAGGATATTTCGCCATGAGCTAAGGCACCACAACGAATATCTCGCCGGCTGTGACGATCTTGGTCTGCTTGACCAAAAGCAGATTGACGAGTATCTCAGAAGAAATAATGCTGAATAAATTAAGACCATTTAGCCTATGTAATGTTTATTTAGGGCTGCCGCAAATCAATGAATTCTGCGGCAGCCCTTTTGTCTGCTTAGTATTTATCTCAATCTTATTACCTGTCCGGGCATAATGACATTCGGATTGTTCAGTCTGTTAAGCTCCGTCAGCATCTGCACTGAGGTGTTGTTTCTCTGAGCAATGCTCCAGAGCGTATCGCCCGGTCTTGTAATATAATAGTTAAGCTCTGCTGAGTCGGCAGGTATGGTCAGCACCTGCCCGGGATATATCGTTGAAGGATTTTGAATGTTATTATACCTCAAAATATCCTCTACTGTAGTACGAAAGAATTGGGCAATACCGTAAAGTGTGTTGCCGTTTCTTACGGTATACTGCACAAGCTCCATAAAATACCTCCTTTGTTTTTGTAACATACTATGTTGATATATATATAGTTGCTACTTGTAATATTATCAAAATTACGGTTAATAATAACACAGGAGGTAATATTATGAAAACTGTAATAGAAAAAATAATAGGAAGAGAAATAATTGATTCCAGAGGTAATCCGACAGTTGAAGCTCAGGTGATTTTGTCTGATGGTACCCAAGCCTTCGCTTCTGTTCCTTCGGGAGCGTCTACGGGTGTCTTTGAGGCTTGTGAGCTTCGTGACAATGACAAAAGCCGATATATGGGTAAGGGGGTTTTGAAAGCCGTAAACTCAATTAATAATACAATTTCCTCTGCTCTTAACGGTGAGTCCCCATTTGAGCAATGTGCGATTGATATGAAAATGATTGAGCTTGACGGTACCGAGAATAAATCAAATTTAGGAGCAAATGCAATTCTTGCCGTATCTATTGCCTGTGCTAAGGCAGCTGCAAAAAAGCTCAATATACCGCTTTTTAGATATATCGGCGGAGTGTATTCTGTGAGAATGCCTGTTCCTATGATGAATATTCTTAACGGAGGAGCTCACGCTTCAAATAATGTTGATATACAGGAATTTATGATAATGCCTGTCGGTGCCTGCTGTTTTTCAGAAGGTCTGCGACAGTGCTGCGAAATATATCATATACTTGGAAAAATTCTCAAAGAGAATAATAAAAGCACCGCTGTAGGGGATGAAGGTGGATTTGCACCTAATCTTGAGAGTGACGAAGAGGCAATAGAGCTTATTATCAGGGCTATTAATCTTGCCGGCTTCAATACCGACCAAATAAAAATAGCACTTGATGCCGCCGCCTCTGAATGGTATCGAGAAGGAATATACAGACTTCCAAAACGAAATACGGAGCTTACAAGCGATAAGCTTTCCGATTATTTTATTTCCTTATCAGAAAAATATCCGATAATTTCAATAGAGGATCCGCTTTCCGAACACGATTGGAACGGATGGCAGAAGCTTACACAGAGAGTAGGCAATAAAATCAAGCTCGTTGGTGACGACCTGTTCGTTACAAACACAGAAAGACTCAGAAAGGGAATAGAGCTTAAGGCGGCAAACTCAATTCTTGTAAAAATTAATCAGATAGGTACTCTGACTGAAACACTTAATGCCATTGACACTGCACACAAAAACGGATATTCAACAATTATTTCTCACCGCAGCGGAGAGACTGAGGATACAACCATTTCAGACCTTGCTGTTGCAGTGAATTCCGGCTATATAAAAACCGGTGCCCCTTGCAGAACCGATCGTGTGTCAAAGTATAACAGACTCCTGCGTATAGAGAGTATGCTTATTAATTATTCCTGCTACGCATAACAAAACGGGGCTGTCGCAAGTTTTACTCATTTGCGTCAGCCCCTTGTATACTATGAAAATCTTTTAAAGTGATTTTGCAATATTCTTAATGTATTCCTTAAGTTGTGTTCCTGTTTCCGGATGTTCAAGTCCTATTTCAATCTGAGCTTGCAGAATTCCGAATTTATTGCCCATATCATAACGCTTGCCCTCAAACTCAACCGCCGTCATACCCTTTGTAACGGCAATCTCACGCATTGCGTCAGTGAGCTGGATTTCTCCGCCGGCACCCGGTTTTGTGCGTTCAAGTATTTCAAAAATCTCGGCAGGAAGCACGCATCTGTCAATAATTGAATAAAGTGACAGAACCTCCTCCTTTGTCTGAGGCTTTTCCTTCATATCAGTGCATTTAAACACATTGTCGTGCATTTTCTCAACCTTTAACGATCCGTACTTGTGAATATCCTTTTCGTCAACAAGCTTAACTCCGACAACGCCTTCGCCGTATTCTCCGTAACAGTCGATAAGCTGCTTAATTGCAGGAGTTTTACCCGTAATAACACCGTCTCCATACATAACGGCAAACGGTTCGTTACCGACGAATGACTTTGCTTTTAACACAGCGTGTCCTAAGCCTTTCATTTCCTTCTGTCTGATGAAGGTGATATTTGCAAGGTCGGAAATGGCTCTGACAGTGTCCAAAAATTCGTTTTTCCCGCTCTTTTCAAGCAAATCTTCAAGCTCAGGAGAAGCGTCAAAATGATCCTCTATCAGTCCCTTGCCGCGGTTTGTAATAATCAAAATATCAGTGATTCCTGCCGCAACGGCCTCTTCAACAATAAACTGAATTGTAGGCTTGTCCACAATAGGATACATTTCCTTGGGCATATTTTTTGTAGCGGGAAGAACCCTTGTGCCAAGACCGGCAGCCGGTATGACGGCTTTTGTAATTTTCATAACATCCTCCAATTAAAATCTGAAAATACTGATGATATAGGGTAAATAATACAGTGAAAAAATGGTGATTGCAAAGCCTGCTGCAACAGGAAGATTTACTCCTCCTGATTTTTCAAGCTCTTCGGAAACATTAACACCCTCCAAACGCTTTATTCCGTTTATCTTCTTGATGCAATGATTATAGTAGCATTTATTTGCTGCTATTCCGCAAATCACCATCACAACTCCTTTGAGTAAACTGAAAATATACGGTGAAAGTAAGAAGAATATTTCCCCACTGCTGAAATAATCTGTATATGAGACATAGAAACCCTGCGAGTTCCTGGATATTTCATTTAAGCTTGAGAGCAAGGATTGATATTCCGGCATAAACCTAATAAAGTTTTCAACTACGGAAAGCCCGATAATAACAAAGGATATTACCAAACCCAATGCAAGCATTTTTCTGTATATGAAATAAGCTCCTGAAAACAAAAATGCAGAAAAATTAAACCTTGAGCCTTGCTTTTTAAAAATTCTGTTAAATATCAAAAGATAATACGGAGTAGTTTTACCGACAAATTTTGAGACCTCTCCGGCTGTTACATTATCTCCGATCTCCTGCTCCGGATTGAGTCCTGCCATTGGGTCAAAAGAGGCTGCTCCAAAGCCGAAACCGGTACCGCCAAATGGCTGACCTGCTCCCGGCTGAGGATTGTTGTTGCCCTGAAAATTACCGTTTTGATACCCCGTGCTTTGCTGTCTGTCCTCTTCGTTGAGTGGGTAACCGCAGTTGCTGCAGTAAAAAGTTTCCCGTGAGTTTACAGTTTTACACATCGGGCAGATAACCTCGGAACCCTCTGCTTCGTTATTATCGGCGGTGTCTTTTGCTTTTGATTGAGTATTACCGTTTTCAAAAGAAAAACCTTCTGAGTGCTTGTCTTGATAAAAGCAATTTCCGTTTTGCTCAAAGCATTCCCTATGGTGCGGTGCGCCGCATTCCGGACAAACAACAATATCGTCACCGGACATAAACTGTTTATCACACACAGGACATTTATATTTATAAAAATCCATATATTCCTCCGTTAATTATTCCTACCAAAATTATATCAAATATACATTAGAATTGCAACTACTAATAAAAAACTAATATCATAATACAAAAATTGAACATTTACAGTTGTTCAAATATATATTCTGAAAAATCAGTAAATGCAATTCAAAAAAATTAAGATAAAAAGTTTACATTTGTTGTATGATTTGGTATAATATATAGTCGGAATATGTGAAAACACTAATGAAAGGTATGTGCAATATGGTACAGTTTGAGGAATTATTGTTGAGTCTTCAATCACTCAAGCCTGAAATAGACGATTTATCCGATGCCCTCGGAATGAAAGGTATGCTTTCGGAAATTCAGCAGCTTGAATTAAAGGCAACCGAACCGGGTTTCTGGGA
>CALYYZ010000084.1 GCA_945607165.1 uncultured Ruminococcus sp.
GATACAATTTAATATTATTATACATTTATATTGCAGTTTGACAATACAAAATTAATAAATTTATATCAGTTTGTGCATCGTCTTCACTAATATATTAACATATAATTCTTTTTTGTCAATATTTTTCATAAAATATTTGTCAAATTCCGGATTTTTTATCTGATATATATTACTAAAAAGTAAATTATTGGCATCATTTGTTCTCGTGCGGATCAAAATTTGAATTGTTTTCTATGAAAAACTCTTTTAAAAGATTTGACCATAAGCAGTAATAATTGGACTATAGTCAATAAAGTGGACAGAAAAAACAGGAAAAATCAAAGGCAAATGCCGAACTCGTAGAACAGGAAGCAGGAGAATTATTGCAGGAGCAAGACAAATTCATTGACTTTGTGCAGAACAGCGGCAAGGCGATTGCTTATCTTGAACATATTGAAAATCAGGAATTGCGGAAAACCGTTTCAGAATATGAAGAAGTAAAACAACGGAATGAAAAAATATTGTCAGAGTCCTGGTTAGAATTCAATTCCTCTACTTCGGCATATTTTGAGCAATACAGAAGAAAAAAGAAAATGCTCTTTGAAGAAATCAAAAGAGCAAGGCAGGATTCATATTACAGCAGAAAACGGTTAAAAAGTATTCTTTATGACATAGCACACAACAACGATTTTTTCATAGTTAAGATGTTCAAATTGGTGGTTGCACTTTTTATTGCAGTAGAATCACAGTCATTAGAAAATGAAGTTAAAAAACTGCAAAAGAAAAATCAGGAAATAAAGTTGCAGGCAAAACTGATAATGAGCAACAGTCAATCTGTTGGAGAGCAACTGCGAAGCGGTGATATTGATATGATTGAACAAGTCCTGAAAGAATATGAAAATCAATTACTGAAATCTATTGAGAAAATCAATGAAATAAATGCCGGAAAAATAAAATTGCCCGATAATTATACCGAGCAAGAGAGGTAAAAAATAGGACTGCACGAATGCAGTCCCATAATCACTAAATTTAATTTCTTTGCAACCGGGGTAAAACTGGGGTAAAATCGTATTATTTACCTTTCACACCAAACAAAACCCCTGATATTTACTGGCTTTTACTTATCCAAACTCTTCATTGTGGGGAAAAGCAAAACATCTCTTATGGCGGCTGAATCGGTTAGGAGCATTGTCATTCTGTCTATGCCGAAGCCGATACCGCCTGTGGGGGGCATACCTATTTCAAGTGCGTTTAAGAAATCCTCATCGGTTGTGTTTGCTTCCTCGTCTCCCTGAGCAAGCAATGCCTCCTGTGCCTTGAAACGCTCTCTTTGGTCAATAGGATCGTTAAGCTCCGAGTATGCATTTGCCATTTCCCAGCCGTTCATAAAGAACTCAAAACGCTCTACATATTCAGGATTTTCAGGCTTTTTCTTTGTCAAGGGTGAAATTTCTACCGGATGGTCCATTACAAAGGTAGGCTGAATCATATGCTCCTCTGCATATTCCTCAAAAAACAGGTTTAGAATGTCACCCTTCTTATGTCTGTCCTCAAACTCAACGCCCTTTTCCTTAGCGATTGCCTTTGCTTCCTCATCAGAGTGAATTTCGTTGAAATCAACACCCGAATATTTCTTTACCGCATCAAGCATTGTAATTCTTTCAAAAGGCTTGCCAAGATCCATTTCTACACCGTTGTAGGTAATCTTGGTTGTGCCGAGAACCTCCTGAGCAACATGGCGGTAGAGATTTTCGGTAAGATCCATCATTCCGTTGTAGTCTGTGTATGCCTGGTAAAGCTCCATAAGAGTAAATTCGGGATTGTGGCGGGTATCTACACCCTCGTTTCGGAAAACTCTGCCGATTTCATAAACTCTTTCAAGTCCTCCGACAATGAGACGCTTTAAATAAAGCTCAAGTGATATGCGCAGCTTTAAATCCTCGTCAAGTGCATTAAAGTGTGTTGTAAACGGGCGGGCAGACGCACCGCCTGCATTTGCAACGAGCATTGGAGTTTCAACCTCCATAAAGCCCTGTGAATCAAGATATCTGCGTATGCTTGCAATGATTTTTGAACGCTTAACAAAAGTGTCCTTAACCTCCGGGTTCATAATCAGGTCAACATAACGCTGACGGTAACGAAGGTCGGTATTTGTTAAGCCGTGATATTTTTCGGGAAGAGGCTTTAGTGACTTTGAAAGCAGACGAACAGCCTGAGCATGGATAGAAACCTCGCCCATCTGTGTTCTGAAAACAAATCCCTTTACCTCAACAATGTCACCGATATCCCATTTTTTGAGGAATCCGTATTCCTCCTCGCCCAAGTCGTCAAACTTAGCAAAAATCTGAATTTTGCCTGTGCGGTCATAGAGATCCATAAAGGACACCTTTCCCTTTCCCCTCTTGGAAAGAAGTCTGCCCGCAACACAAACTGTTTTGTTTTCAAACTGTTCAAAATTGTTTTGAATATCCTCGGTCAGTGTATCACGCTCGCTTGTTGTAATTACAAACGGATCTCTGCCGGCTTGCTTTAAGGCGTCGAGCTTTTCGTATCTTACCTTGATTACATCGCTTGTACTTGACTGCTGAGGCTTGCTCATATTAACATTCCCTTCGTGCGAAAATCAACGGAAATGCCCGTTCGGGAATTTCCGCTTTGCCTATATATTTCTAAATTAGAATTATTTTGAGATTTCAATTATTTTTATTCCAACTACACCGCCGGGAGTTTCAACCTCGACAACATCATCTACACTTTTACCCATCAGTGCCTTTCCTACCGGTGATTCATCAGAGATTTTACCCTCTCTTGGATCGGCTTCGTTTGAACCTACTATTTTGTATGTCACCCTTTTGCCGGTGTTCAGCATTTCGATAGTAACAACAGAAGTAAGGTGGACATTCTCAGTTGAGGTATTTGACTCATCAATAATAACCGCAGTCTTTAAGATAGCCTCAATGGTAGCAATCCTTGCTTCGATAATTGCCTGCTCGTTTTTAGCGTCGTCATATTCGCTGTTTTCGGAAAGGTCACCGTATGAACGGGCAACTTTAATTTTCTCGGCAATTTCCTTACGCTTTTCGCCTTTTAAGGATTCAAGCTCCTCCTCAAGATTTCTAAGGCCCTCTTCGGTCAGCATTGTAGGTTTTGTAGCCATAATATATCGTCCTTTCATAATATATTGGTATCTATATATTAGTATCTATCTGAATTACTCAACTGCCGTTTCATAATACCAAAACTAACAGCCTTCAAGCATAATCTATTCAGCATACCTCTAATTATATTAGTTTTAGCGTGTAATGTCAAGGAAAACTGAGCTTATTTTGCTCAATTATAACGCTGTTAAAAGCTAAGGAAACACTGAATAAATCACATCTGAAGATTGTTTGCGCATCTTGCTTGCATATTTTCCGTCAGCCTGCCCAAAAAATCCTCGTAATGCGTCAGCATTACTGCGGTTTGTTTGTGCAACCTGACAAAGAATCTGACACCGCAATATGCACAAACGATTTAATCAGTGTTTCTCTAAAAAAATATTGACAACAAATTTTGTGTATTATATAATTGTTTAGTAACAGGAAATGATTTGGAGGAAGCGTAATGAAAAAATCACACATTATAACTATTATAGTGACTATTATTGTTGTTCTATTTGCGTCAGTTTTTGTTTTTGTAAGATGTACTTCAACAGACAGCTCCAATCCGGGCACAAATACAAACTCAGCTTCGTACAATACCACTATTCAAACCTTTATTAACTCCGATCAGTATAAGGCTATCAGCGAAGAAATACACTCAGCATACGGCAAGAATGTATTTGACATCAGCACCTCTTCACAGGGAGAAGTGCTGAAAATAAGCATTGTTTATAAGGAAGATATTCCAAAAAATGTCGAATCCGCTGCAAAAAGCCAGGTTAATACCGTCACCGAAAAGAAAGCGAAAACCTTTTCCGGTATAGCAGACGCTGTCAAGGCTAAGGGCGTTGCAAATCCGTCGGTAAATGTTGTTGTTTCCAAAAAGGACGGCACTGTGCTTTTAGAAAAAACATTTACACATAATTAAACAAAATACATAATGTAATCGGCTGTTTGTTGTTGCAACAGTCGATTTTGCTTTTTTATGCCTATATTTTGTTGACATATTTTATCGTATAGGATAGAATTATCCGAGAGAGACTGAATAAATGCGTACTTTCAAATACTAAGGAAACACTGAACAAATCACATCAATAGATTGCTTTAACACCTTGCTTGTTTTCCGTCAGTGTTTCCCCAAAAAAATCTTTTTTCGGAGGATAATTAAGTGGTATTTTCAAGCCTTGTATTTCTCTTTGCATACCTTCCGTTTACCCTTCTTGCATATTATCTTGTGCCAAGGGGCGGGCGGAACATTTTTCTTTTTTTCATTAATCTGCTATTCTACGGCTGGGGCGAACCGACTCTTGTATTGTTAATGCTGCTGAACATTGTAATAAATTATGCCGGCGGATTTTTGGTTGATAAATACAGGAGTAATGAAAAAAAGAAAAAGCTGTATTTGATACTGACCTGCGTAATTGATATAGGTATTCTGGGACTGTTTAAATACACCGGAATGATTTGTGAAACAGTTAATCTGTTGCCGTTTATCAATATTCCTACTATAGAGATCAGCCTGCCTATCGGTATCAGCTTCTATACATTCCAGACGATGAGCTATGTTATTGATGTTTACCGTGACGACGCTCCCGTGTCAAAGAGCTTTATAAACTTCGGAACCTATGTTGCATTGTTTCCCCAGCTTATAGCCGGTCCTATTGTGCGGTACCGTGATGTTGCCTATCAGCTCACGCACAGGAAGGAAACGATGGAAAAGTTCACAAAGGGTGTTCTGCTTTTTATGGTGGGTCTTGGTAAAAAGGTTATCATTGCCAATCCTTTAGGAACTTTTGTAACGCAGATTTTTGCAACAACGGATTCAAACGGTGTTTTGGGGTCGTGGGTCGGTATTATAGCCTTTTCAATGCAGATATATTTTGACTTTTCCGGTTACTCAGATATGGCCTGTGGACTCGGAAATATGCTCGGCTTTGAATTTCTCAAAAACTTCAACTATCCGTTTATTTCAAAATCCATATCGGAATTTTGGAGAAGATGGCATATTTCACTGTCAACCTGGTTTAAGGAGTATGTTTATATTCCGCTTGGAGGAAACCGCAAGGGAATCAAGCGTCAGATTATCAACCTGCTCATAGTTTGGGGTCTGACAGGACTTTGGCACGGCGCAGCCTACAACTTTTTATTGTGGGGATTTTATTACGGAATACTTCTGATTCTTGAAAAATTTGTTTTACAACGATTTCTTGAAAAAATGCCTGCCGTTGTTCAGCATATCTATACGCTGTTTTTTGTTATTATTGGCTTCGGCTTGTTCTACTTTACGGATATGTCTGAGCTTGGTGCATTTATGTGTAGTCTTTTTGATTTTTCACAAGGTCTTTTCGGAGCACAGGCTCTTACTCTTTTCCTGCAAAATCTTCCTCTGTTTCTGGCTGCTGCTTTTGCCTGTACACCATTGTCGTCAAAGCTTTACGCAAGGGTTCAGGATTTCGGCGGTATGTGGCTGCTTCAAACAGCCTTCTGCCTTGTTGTTTTATTTATCAGCACCTCAAGCCTTGCAAAGCAAAGCTACAACCCGTTTTTATATTTCCGATTCTAAGGGAACACTGAATAAATCACACTATTAGTTGCTTACACATCGGTCCTGAAAACATTTTAGGAGAGCTAATATGGAAATAAAAAATAAAAACATAAAAATTTCAAGCTTTGTACCGGCTGCTGCATTTTTGCTGTTCATATATGTTATGGGAATATGGTTTTTGCTTGCTCCCAAGCGGGAATACAGTCCGTCTGAAAAGCGTTACCTTCAAAAGTTTCCCGAGGTTTCCTTTGAGTCGGTTGCAAACGGAAAGTTTGGTGAAAATTTTGAAAGCTACTTTGCCGACCATTTTCCCCTTAGGACTATGTGGGTAGGTCTTAATTCATACTACAACCTTGCAATAGGCAACAACGGTGCAAACGGAGTATACAACTGCAGCGACGGTTATCTGATTAACGCTCCCGTTTCTACAGAAAATCAAATTGAAAAGAATATCAATACAATAATTGATTTCAAATCCGCAATCAAGGCTCCTGTCAGCGTTATTACCGTACCTTCAACGGGATATATTTGCAATGATGTTCTTCCGGCTGTACACAACAGGTACAATGACGATGAGTATTTCACACAAATTTCCGAGAAGCTCGAAAAAAACTCAATAAACTTCATTGACCTGCGTGACCGATTTAAGAAAGCCTATGCCGGCGGCACAGAGCTTTACTATAAAACCGACCATCACTGGACTGTTGACGGCGCATACGAGGCATATACGGAGTTTTGCAAAAAACTGAATATTACACCGGCTGAAAAAAACAGCTTCAAGACAGAGAAATATGATAATTTCTACGGCACTACCTATTCCACAAGCGGTTTCTGGCTCACAGCTCCCGATAAAATCAAGCTGTTGGCTAAGGAGCACAAGGGGCTGACGGTAGAAATTACCGAGGGAAACGAAACCAAGAAGTATAACTCAATATACTTTAAAAAGCATCTTGATGAGGACGACAAGTATCCGGTATTCCTTGACGGAAACCACGCATATACTGAAATTGTTAATCCCGATGCAAAGAACGGTACGATAGTTTTAGTTAAGGACAGCTTTGCTCACTGCTTTGCACCCTTGCTTACTGAGAATTACAGCAAGGTAATTATGGTAGATATGCGTTACTATAAGGAGAGCGTCTCTGAGATTGTTAATAAGGAGAATCCCGAACAGGTGCTTTTCCTGTACGGAATTGACAATTTGGCTACGGATACAAGCTTGCCATGGCTTGAATAACGGTAACGAATTTATCACAATCACTCTGAATTTTACTTTTGTGCTTCACTATTTATTGCAACTCAATTCATCTGTTTGGTCAGTGTATTTTCATAATTTTTTCATGGAGATGATTCCTTATGGTATGTCCAAATTGCGGTCAAAGCAACGATAACAGCAGCAAATTTTGTCTGCACTGCGGCACTGCGCTCGGCGCTCAGCCTGTTCAAAGGCAATATGACGGTGAAAAAACAAGGATGCTTAACAACGAGGATTCACCGTCTTATCAAGAAAATGATTTTTTTGATAAGACGGTGAATATTAACGGCAACAACGGTTTTAGAAATTATGAATCGCAACAATCCCCTCCGATTAACAATTCAGACTTCTACAGTCAGAACAATGCTTATTCCTCGGATTCCTATGGACAGAACAATTACCATCAGAATACAAACAGCTCTTATTACGGATTTGGAGTTCAAAGCCAAGATAACAGGTCTTATTTTGACGGAAATTCATTGCAATTAATAGGCTGGAGTATTCTATGCTCGCTTATTTCCGTTATTACGCTTGGATTTGGAATCCCTTGGGCAATTTGTCTAAATATCCGTTGGGAAACAAGACATACTGTGATTAACGGAAAAAGGCTTTACTTTAACGGAACAGCCCCTCAGCTATTCGGAAGGCTGATTTTGTGGAATTTGATTATTATTGC
>CALYYZ010000085.1 GCA_945607165.1 uncultured Ruminococcus sp.
CGGGGTCAACATTAATATAGGGGTCGAGCTTCTGAGCAACTATCTTAAGACCTCTTGCCTTGAGCAGTCTGCCGAGTGAAGCTGCCGTAATACCCTTTCCAAGACCGGAAACAACGCCGCCTGTCACAAATATATATTTTTTATCCTTTTTAATTTCCACAGTTACACCTCTACCTCTCCGTCAAATACCTTTTCGGCATTGCCTGTCATATATACGGTATCGTCGGTATAGTTAATTATGAGATCTCCGCCGATGAGTTTAATCTTGATGTCCTCGCCCTTCCTGCAGAAGCCGTTTTCACACGCTGCAACGGCTACCGCACAGGCACCGGTTCCGCAAGCCCAGGTTTCGCCTGAGCCTCGCTCCCATACTCTCATCTTGATGGTATGCTCGTCGAGTACGGTTACAAACTCTGTGTTTACTCTTTCGGGGAAGAGAGGGTCGTTTTCAAATTCGGGACCGACTGTTTCAATATCGAGATTCTCAATGTTGTTCATAAACACTACGCAGTGGGGATTTCCCATTGAAACGCAGGTGATTTTGTATTCCTTGCCGCCGATGGTAACAGGCTCGTTTACAATCTTGTCTGCGTTGAGCGCAACGGGAATCTCCTTGGGGTCAAGCACAGCCTTGCCCATATCAACCCTGAGTCTTGCAACCTCGCCGTTTGAGGTGAAGGCTTTAAGGGTTTTGATTCCGCTGAGGGTTTCAATCGTAATCTCGTCCTTTTCCTTGTAGTCAATCATTCCGTGGTCATAGAGGAACTTGCCGACGCAGCGGATACCGTTGCCGCACATCTTGCCCTCTGAGCCGTCACGGTTATACATCTTCATTTTTGCGTCTGCCTTGTCTGACGGACAAACAAGGATAACACCGTCTCCGCCGATTCCGAAGTGGCGGTCGGAAAGCCTTACCGCAAGAGCCTCGGGATTGTTTATCTCCTGGTCGAAGGTGCTGAAATAAATATAGTCGTTGCCGATTCCCTGCATCTTTGTAAACTTAAGCATTTGCTTCTCCTCCCTCATATTGTTTATATCAACAAGCTCTGTTGTGTGCTGGGTGTAGTGGCTCTTAAGGCAGTCTGCAAGAGCGTTTGCAGTGTCAAGTGAGGTAAGGCAGGGAATGTTCCTCTCAACAGTCTTTCTGCGAATCTTAACGGAATCTCTCGAGGGGATTCTGCCCTTTGCAGAGGTTGAAATAACATACTGAATCTTGCCCGACTCAATGAGCGAGAGTGTGTTGTTCGTTTTTGACTCGTGAATCTTCTTTACGCTCACAGCGTCAATGCCGAACTTTTTGAGCACCTCGCCGGTACCTTCGGTTGCGTAAATCGTGAAGCCGAGGTCATAGTATTTCTTTGCAATCTCACCGATTTCAGCCTTGTCGGAATTACGCACGGTGATAAACACACCGCCCTTTTTCTTCATCTTGTAGCCGGCTCCGATAAGTCCCTTGTATAAAGCCTCCTCAAGCGTACCGGCAATTCCCAGAACCTCGCCGGTTGATTTCATTTCGGGTCCTAAGTGGTTGTCAACATTGATAAGCTTTTCAAAGCTGAACACAGGCACCTTAACGGCAATGTAGGGACTCTTTCTGTAAAGTCCTGTGCCATAGCCCATATCCCTGAGCTTTTCGCCGAGCATAGCCCTTGTTGCAAGGTCAACCATCGGAACACCCGTTACCTTGCTGATGTAGGGAATAGTTCTTGAAGAACGGGGATTTACCTCAATAACATAAAGCTCGTCCTTATAGATAAGGTACTGAATATTTACAAGTCCCTTTGTTTTAAGCTCAATAGCAAGGTTTTTAGAGCTTTCAATAATAATCTGAGTCATCTCATCGGAAAGATTCCATGCAGGATAAACAGCGATTGAGTCGCCCGAATGTACACCGGCTCGCTCAATATGCTCCATAATTCCGGGAATGAGGATATCCTCGCCGTCACAGATTGCGTCTACCTCAATTTCAGTACCCTGGAGATATTTGTCGATAAGAATGGGGTTTTCGATATTCTGAGCAAGGATGATGGCCATATATTCCTTAACATCATCCTCGTTGAAGGCAATAATCATATTCTGTCCGCCGAGCACATATGAGGGGCGCAGCAAAACAGGATAGCCGATATTTGAAGCAACACTCAGCGCCTGCTCGGTAGTCATAACGGTAACTCCCTTGGGACGCTTGATGTTATACTTTTCAAGAAGCTCGTCAAAACGCTCTCTGTCCTCAGCCATATCAATAGCGTCATAGGAGGTTCCCAAAATATTAACACCGTTGTCGCTCATATGCTTTGTAAGCTTAATAGCAGTCTGACCGCCGAAGGCTACAACAACTCCGAAGGGCTTTTCGGTTTTGATAATGCCCATAACATCCTCAGTGGTAAGAGGCTCAAAGTAAAGCCTGTCGGCTGTGTCAAAGTCGGTTGAAACTGTTTCGGGGTTGTTGTTTACAATAACAACATCGTAGCCTGCCTTTTTGAGCGCCCAAACGCAGTGAACGGAAGCATAGTCAAACTCAATTCCCTGACCGATTCTGATGGGGCCGGAGCCGAAAACGATAACGGTTTTCTTGCCGTCTGCTCTGTCCTTGATAAACTCCTCGGCTTCGTTTTCCTTGTCAAAGGTTGAATAGAAGTAGGGTGTTTCAGCCGAAAATTCAGCGGCGCAGGTGTCAACCATCTTGTATACGGGAACAAGCGGATTTTCAATCTTTTTGCCCGAAAGCTGTTCAATGGTGCTGTCAAGGAAGCCTCTGTTCTTTGCAAGGGTGTAAAGCTCGTCTGTAAGCTCGCCCTTTTTAAGCTCGTCTGAAACAGCGATGATGTTCTTAAGCTTTTCAAGGAACCATTCGTCAATCATTGTAATTGAGTGAATCTCCTCAACGGAAATTCCTCTTTTCAAAGCCTCGTAAACACAGAAAATTCTCTTGTCGTCGCAAACGCTGAGACGGTCTGTAACGGAGGCATTGGACATCTCCTCAAACTCCTTGTCGTCAAGGGTGTTGTGAGAGATTTCCGCACCTCTGACAGCCTTCATAATAGCCTGCTCAAAGGTGGGTGCAATAGCCATAACCTCGCCTGTAGCCTTCATCTGAGTGCCGAGGGTACGCTTTGCATAAACAAATTTATCAAAGGGCCATTTCGGGAATTTTACTACAACATAGTCCAAAGCCGGCTCAAAGCAGGCATAGGTTGTTCCCGTAACGGCATTTTTAATTTCGTTGAGGGTGTAGCCGATAGCAATTTTAGCGGCTACCTTTGCAATGGGATATCCGGTTGCCTTTGAAGCGAGAGCCGAGGAACGGGAAACACGGGGATTAACCTCGATTACGGCATATTCAAAGGTTTCGGGATTGAGCGCAAACTGACAGTTACAGCCGCCCTCAACCTTCAGAGCCGAAATAATGTCGAGCGCTGCGCTTCTGAGCATCTGATATTCCTTGTCGGCAAGGGTTACGGTGGGGGCAATAACGATTGAGTCGCCGGTGTGAACGCCGACAGGGTCAAAGTTTTCCATTGAGCAGACGGTGATAACATTGCCGTCGCTGTCACGCATAACCTCAAACTCAATCTCTTTCCAGCCGGAGATACATTTCTCGACAAGCACCTGAGTAATGGGCGAAAGCTCAAGACCGTTTGAGGTGATTTCCCTAAGCTCGTCCTCGTTGCTTACAATACCGCCGCCTGTTCCGCCGAGGGTGAACGCAGGACGGATAATAACCGGATAGCCGATTTCATCGGCAAACTGCACCGCTGTTTCAACATCGTTTACAACAAGCGAGGGTATTACCGGCTGATTGATTTCAAGCATTGTGTCCTTGAAAAGCTGTCTGTCCTCAGCCTTGTCAATGGTTTCGGGGTTTGCGCCCAAAAGCTTAACTCCGTATTTATCAAGGAAGCCTTCCTTTGCAAGCTGCATTGAAAGCGTGAGTCCCGTCTGACCGCCGAGTGTGGACAGAAGGCTGTCGGGACGCTCCTTTTTGATGATTCTCTTTACTGTTTCAAGGGTAAGAGGCTCAATATACACCTTGTCTGCCATTGCGTTATCCGTCATAATGGTAGCAGGGTTTGAGTTTACCAAAACAACCTCAAGCCCCTCCTCCTTGAGTGCACGGCAAGCCTGAGTGCCTGCATAGTCAAATTCGGCAGCCTGTCCGATTACAATAGGTCCGGAGCCGATTACCATAACTCTTTTAATATCTTTTTTCAGAGGCATACAATCATTCCTTATCAAAATTTATCGGTTTCGTTTGCTTGTCAAATTTCTGTTATCTGTGCATATTGTCCTTCATCAGACTGATGAAGCGGTCAAAAAGGAAAGCCGTATCCCGGGGGCCGCCGCAGGCTTCGGGATGGAACTGCACCGAAAATGCCGGCATATTTGTGTAGGTAACACCCTCACAGGTGTTGTCGTTGCCGTTTACAAAGCTCACTTTGCCATTTTCGGGCATACTGTCGCTTACAACAGCGTAGCCGTGATTCTGAGAGGTGATATAAACCCTGCCTGTTTCAAGCTCCTTTGCAGGCTGGTTTGCACCCCTGTGACCGTACTTAAGCTTTTCGGTTTTTGCACCCTGGGAAAGTGCCAGAAGCTGATGTCCAAGACAGATTCCAAAGGTGGGAATTTTGCTTTCGCAAAGCTTTTTAAGCTCGTTTATGATTGCGGTGTTAGCCGAGGGATCTCCCGGTCCGTTTGAAAGCATAATGCCGTCGGGCTTCATTGCAAGAATCTGCTCAGCCGTGGTGTCTGCCGGCACAACCGTAAGGTTACAGCCTCTTTTTACAAGCTCTCTGCCGATATTGTGCTTTGCGCCAAAGTCCATAAGCACAACATTAAGCTCGGGGTTTTCAGCTTTGAAGCTTTCGCTTTCGCTGATTGTTGTGCTTTCGACAGCGTTCTTAATTTCATAGCTCTTAATGCTCTCAAGCTCCTCGGGGCTTATTTCGGGAGAATAGGAAATTTTGCAGTTAAGCACACCGTATTCCCTCACGATTCTTGTCAGCGCACGGGTGTCTATGCCGTAGATTCCGGGAATTTCTGCATTTTTTAAAAAGGTGTCAAGATCACCCTCACAGCGAAAATTAGAGGGAGCTTGGCACCATTCTCTAACAATATAGCCCTTAAGCGACGGAGAATTGCTCTCAAAATCAGAGGGAATTACCCCGTAGTTACCGATTAAAGGGAATGTCTGAATAACCACCTGACCGAAATAGCTGGGGTCGGTGAGTGTTTCAAGATAGCCTGTCATAGCAGTTGTAAAAACAAGCTCTCCCGTAGTTTCCTTTTCAGCACCAAAGGCCTTGCCCTCGAACACTGTGCCGTTTTCAAGAATTAAATACGCCGCACGGCTCATAAAAACACTTTCCTTTCGATTAATGTCTCAATTTAATGTTTCAAAGTCGGTAAATATAAATATCAGTTTTCATAGGTTCTAATAACCTGCTTTGCAACCTCCAGCTTGCTTTCACGCTGATCCATTGCCTGCTTTTCAAGATAGCGATGAGCCTGAACCTCAGTCATATTAAGGCAGGAGATAAGCAGGAATTTTGCCCTGTTTATAATTTTCATATCCTCAACCATATGTCTGAGCTTTTCGTTTTCCTCCGTCACGCACAACATTCTTGTGCGAAAGCAATCAGTGAACTGGAGAAAGTGGTGAAACAAATGCTTGTTGACGGGCTTTGCAATTACAAGCACCCCGTGCTCTGTGAGCAGGTCGTTTATCTCGTCGGCATTTTTTTGGGGAACAATAATTACAACGCTCGAACGGGTTGTTTCTGCAAAATGCCTTGAAAGCTCAATTCCGTTTTCCTCGCTTAAAGGAGCGTTGATACAGATGAGGTCAAACTCATCATTGCCAACCAGCTTCCTTGAGGTTTTCGGGTTGTCTGTTACGGATATTTGACTGTATCCCTCGTTGCGCAGAAGATTCGTGAGCAACGATGACCCCTGCTCGGAAGATGAAACCAACAAAGCTTTTTTCAAAACTGACTCACCACCGCTGTGTTTTTTTCATTCATCATATTATTTTACAAGATTTATCCCGAAACAAATTTACAAAAAGGAATTATACGAAAAGAATTTTACCGTCGCACGCTTTCTTGCAAAACGATTTATTCGGTGTGAGTTGACGGAAGAGGAAAAATAAAGTACAATTATATACAAGTTATATTGTGCGTCAAGACGCATTAGCGGGAGGGAGATAATTGAAAAAATTTATTTCATCGGCTTCTGTTATTCTGTGCCTCTGCCTGATGCTTACGCTTTGCTCCTGTCAGCTGAGCAGCAATTTCAATCTTGGTTACGACAACTCGGAAAGCTCGGACTTGCCTGAAGCTTCGTCATCAGAGTATGCTCCGGCAAAAACGGATTTCAACTATTTGAGCCTGTCGGGTAAAGGTCCGCAGATTATTTACGATAAAATCTCCGAAGTGATTGATTCGGACAGTCCGCAGGTTATTTACTTTTCCGAACATCATAGTGCTGCGGAATATTCCGAGGCGATAGAGGCATACAAAAACGACCACCCCGAGAGCTTCTGGCTTTTGAGCGAATTTGAGTATTCATTTGACGAAAGCGATCCGTTTTTGGGTATCAAATTCTGCGCCTCGGGAGAAGAACTGAAGAAAATGAAAAGCGATTTTGAAGAAAAGGTAAATGAAATTGTATCAAAGGCTCCCGAGAACGCAAGTCCCTATGAATACGAAATCTACATCAACAACTATCTTATAGATAACTGCGAATATGACGAAGAGGCGGCAGAAAGCGAGAATGTTCTCCGCAACGAGAGCGATGCCTACGGTGCGCTGGTTGAGGGAAGCGCAGTGTGCGAGGGTTATTCAAGGGCTTTTGGGCTTCTTTGCAACAGGCTCAACATTGAGTGCGTGTCTGTTACGGGATATTCCGATGAGGAGCTGCATCAGTGGAACTGTGTAAGGCTTGACGGAGAATGGTACAATGTTGATGTAACCTGGAACGACAGCGATGAGCCTGTCGAGGTTTCAAGGTATGACTACTTTAATATCAGCGATTCCGACTTCGGCACTGACCACAAGGCTCACCCTACTTACGGTGAGATAACCGAGAGCGAATACGAAAGCTCAAACCACGATTACAACATATTTGTCCCCGATTGTAACGGAACAAAGTATAATTATTTTTTGAAAAGCTGTCCCGAGCTTTCTGACCTTGACGATACCGAAAGCATTTCACAGTATATTGCAGACGAGGCGAAAAAGGGCGAAGATATTGCAACCGTCAGAGTAAACAGCAGTCTTGACCTTGACGATACATACGAAAAGCTCAAAAACGGAGAGCTTTACGAAATATTGCAGAGGACAAACGAAATAAACGGTGGCGAGCATAAAGTCAGCGAGCTGACCTATTTACACAACAGGAAAAGAAACTCAACGATATGCATTGAACTGTATTACCAATAAATAACAGAGGTGAATAATATGAGCTACGATGTACAAAAATTCAAGCTGCTGTCAAACAGAGAGATTGCAGACGGAATCTTTGATATGCGAGTGCAAAACGACGAGCTTGCACCCTTGGCAAAATGCGGTCAGTTTGCCCATGTCTATGTTCCG
>CALYYZ010000086.1 GCA_945607165.1 uncultured Ruminococcus sp.
CCGGAACGCAGGTCAACTGCTACATCAAATACAGAGCCTTTAATAACTCTTACCAATTTTGTCTGTGGAAAATTCTTCTGAAAATGAAGTCCACGAAGCACACCCTTCACGCTCATTGACTGGTTATCCTGAACGAAATTGATGTTTATTCCGTTTTCTTCCATATCACGCTGACTGTAGGTTTCCATAAAATATCCACGGTTATCACCGTGTACAGCAGGTTCAATTACGCAAAGTCCTTCAATTCCTGCCACATTCTTTTCAACCTTAATCTGTCCCATATTATATATCTCCTTAAAGCTGTGCTTCTTTTAAATATCTGCTTACTGCATCCTGCCAAGTGGGAAGCGGCGTAAAGCCTGCTTCCGTTAACTTGCTCTTGTCCAGCCTGCTGTTCACAGGACGGGCTGCTTTGCTTAGTCCGTACTCTGCTGTAGTCACAGGAATAACCTTCGTAGTTAGTCCATACTGCCTGTAAAATTCACAACAGAAGTCATACCATGAAATATATCCGCCCTCGTTTGTGGCATGATAATATCCGTATTTTTCTGTTTCACACATATCAACCAACAATCTTGCAAGATCAAATGTATAGGTAGGTGTGCCTATCTGGTCATTAACAACCCTTACCGTATCGTGAGTTTTTCCTACATTAATCATAGTCTTTATGAAATTCTTACCATTAAGACCAAACACCCATGCTATACGGACAATAAAGTATTTTTCAAGCGTACTACTTACTGCCAGCTCGCCTTCAAGTTTAGTCTGACCATAAACATTCAAAGGCTTATAATCCTTGCAGTCAGGCTGCCAAGGCTCGGTACCTTGACCGTCAAACACATAATCTGTGGACAAATAGAGCATCTTACAGTCGATTTCTTTGCACGCATCTGCAATATTCTGTGTACCGCCAACATTAACGGCACGAACCTTCTCTACTTTGTCATCATCCTCTGCCATATCCACCGCCGTCCAAGCCGCACAGTGAATTACAGCGTCAGGTTTTATATCTTTTATTGCCTTTTCAACTGCATCTTTATCTGTAATATCAAGTGCAACATAAGGTGCAGTTGTTACAGCTGAACCGTCTGACACACCGCTGTAAGCCGCCGATTGTATGTCAGAACCGACGCCCTCATATCCACGCTTTAGCAGCTCGTTAATCACGTCATGTCCAAGCTGACCGTTTACGCCTGTAACAAAAAACTTCATTTTCACACAACCTTATTTTGCGTTATATTTCAGATTTTGCTTTATACATTTCTTCATAGTATTTCTGATAATTACCGCTTGTTACATTATTCATCCATTCTTCGTTTTCAAGGTACCAGTCAATAGTCAGAACAATACCCTTTTCAAACGGTGTTTCAGGATACCAGCCAAGGTCGTTTTTAATCTTTGTCGGATCTATACCATAACGGCGGTCGTGACCAAGACGGTCTTCAACATGCTTGATAAGCTCTTCGCTGATACCGTCATCGTTCAATCTGTCGTGAAGCTGCTCAATGATAGTCTTAACAATAAAGATATTCGGGCGCTCATTATGACCGCCGACATTGTAAACCTCACCGATTTTTCCGTCGTTTGCTACCATATCTATTGCCTTGCAGTGATCCTCAACATACAGCCAGTCACGAATCTGCATACCGTCACCGTAAACAGGAAGCTGCTTGTGTTGCTTAACATTGTTAATCATCAGCGGAATGAGCTTCTCGGGGAACTGGTAAGGTCCATAGTTATTGGAGCAGCGAGTAATATTAATCGGCATACCGTATGTATCATGGAACGCCATAACAAAATGGTCAGCACTTGCCTTTGATGAAGAATACGGACTGTGCGGATTAAGCGGTGTAGTTTCCATAAAATATCCCTCTGCTCCAAGTGCACCATAAACTTCATCTGTAGATACCTGTATGTACTTCTTGCCCTCTTTCCATGTCTTTGTTTCTGCGTTATACCACGCTTCCTTTGCTCTCTGAAGCAGATTTACCGTACCCATTACATTTGTCTGAACAAAGATTTCCGGATTTGCAATAGAGCGGTCAACATGAGATTCTGCAGCAAAATTTATTACATAGTCAAAGTCGTATTTTTCAAACAAGCCAGCAACAAGCTCCTTGTCACAAATATCTCCTTGCACAAAGATATGACGGGAATCTCCCTCTACACCTTTGAGGTTTTCAAGATTGCCTGCATAAGTCAGCTTATCCAAGTTGACCAGCAATATATCCTCATACTTCTTTAGCATATAATAAACAAAATTAGAACCAATAAATCCGGCACAACCTGTAATCAAATATTTCTTCATTTTTTCTTCTCCTATTTATGTAATCAGCGCAGAACATCAAGGTACTTACCGTCGAGTACATCTTTCAGATACTGTCCGTATTGATTCTTTTTAAGCTCCTCATAAACGGCAAGTACATCATCTTTTGTAATCCAGCCGTTAAGATATGCGATTTCCTCAAGGCAGGCAATTTTTCTGTGCTGATGTGTTTCTACTGTTTTTACAAAATTTGTAGCGTCAACAAGACTTTCGTGCGTTCCGGTATCAAGCCAAGTGAATCCCTGTCCGAGCAATTCTACATTTAACGCTTTATTCTCAAGGTAAATTTTGTTGAGATCTGTAATTTCAAGCTCTCCTCTTGCTGACGGAGTGAGATTTTTTGCATACTCTACAACATTGTTATCGTAGAAATAAAGACCGGTTACGCAGTAATTTGACTTTGGCTTTTCCGGCTTTTCTTCTATAGAAACAGCCTTTCCGTTTTCATCAAATTCAACAATACCGAAACGCTCGGGATCATCAACATAATAGCCGAAAACAGTAGCACCCCTGCCATTCTCAGCATTTTCAACAGCAGCTTTTAATCGTTTCTTCAATCCGTAACCGGCAAAAATGTTGTCGCCCAGAACCATAGCTACCGTATCATCACCGATAAAATCAGCGCCAATAATAAACGCCTGCGCAAGTCCATCAGGTGACGGCTGAACAGCGTATGTCAGATTGACGCCAAACTGATGCCCGTCGCCCAATAAGTCCTTAAAGCGAGGCGTATCCTGTGGAGTTGAAATTATGAGAATATCCCGAATACCTGCATTCATAAGCACAGACATCGGGTAGTAAATCATAGGTTTATCATAAATCGGAAGTAACTGTTTTGAAGTTACTTTCGTTAAAGGATAGAGTCGTGTTCCGGAACCACCGGCCAGAATTATACCTTTCATATGTTCCTCCCTAAATCATCTTCCTTGTTTCTTGAAAACCACACTGATTGTTTTAAAAATAATTTTCCAGTCAACAAAAAAACTGCGCTCACGGATATACTGCAGATCCATCTCAACCCATTCATCGAACGAGATGTCATTTCTGTTTGGCTGAATTTGCCAGTAGCAAGTTAGACCCGGTGTTATAAACAATCTCTGAGTCTGATAAACAGTATATTGCTTAACCTCTCTGGGCAACGCAGGACGAGGCCCCACAATACTCATATTACCCTTTAAAATGTTAAAAAGCTGTGGAAGCTCGTCGATGCTTGTTTTTCTTATAAACTTTCCGACTCTTGTAATTCTTGGATCATCGGTCATTTTAAAAGTAGGTCCATCCATTTCATTATCTTTCAGCAATACCTGAAGTCTGTCTTCTGCGTCAACAACCATTGAGCGAAATTTATACATTTTAAATTTTTTGCCGAATCTTCCGACTCGTATTTGCGAAAAAATAGGACTGCCTTTAGGATCATCAATAATGATAGCAATAGCTGTAATGAACATAACGGGCGAAATAACAATTATGGCTATAAGTGAGAATAATATATCCTGAAGTCTTCTTAACCACCAGTAGCCGTGTCTTGTTTTTATAGTAGCATAATAATCAATATTATCTTCAGGAATAA
The DNA here is from genome assembly GCA_945607165.1 of uncultured Ruminococcus sp. GTDB lineage: Bacteria > Bacillota > Clostridia > Oscillospirales > Acutalibacteraceae > Ruminococcoides. The sequence goes on from CALYYZ010000086.1 coordinate 3,897, forward strand.
CATTTCTTTCGGGATCTTTGGATTTCTTTCCTTTTGGATATATCTCTTCCGTCAAAATTACACCACTCTTTCCAAAAAACAAAAGGTAAAATTAATAGCCGTATCTGTATTCGCTGCCGTATTTGCGTTGGCCGACAGGATCAACATCGTTAAATATCGCACCGATAATATTGGCTTCGGCGCGTTTAAGTATCTCAATTGTTTTTTTGTATTCCCTGAAGTCGGTAACATTATCTCTCACAACTACAACGACACCGTCAGTTTGCTTAATTATAGGTAAAGCGTCTATTACTACGCCAATCGGAGGAGTGTCAAAAATAATATAATCATATTGCTTTGAAAGCTCTTTGATTAATTCTTTCATATTTTCACTTGACAATAATTCTGACGGATTCGGAGGAATAGTACCGCAGCAGATAGCGTCAAGATTGTCCATTTTGGAATTATAAATAATATCAGAAACCTCACATTCAAAATTGAGATAATTTGTAATTCCTTTGTCAACAGGTATTTCGAGTACCGTTTGTATTCTCGATCTTCTCAAATCACAATCAATAATCAATACTCTGGTATTAACCTGCTGTGCAAGTGCAATAGCAACATTAGCCGCAGTAATAGTCTTTCCTTCGGATTTTGCAGTGCTTGTGAAGGAAACCATTTTACAGCCTTTTTTTACAATCGAATACGCAATATTAGTTCTTGCTTTTTTATAAGACTCTTTAATCTGAAAACCGACTGCTTCAGCATTGAGTTTTACATCTTGTAAAGAGCCTTTTTTTGGATGCTTTTTCATACTGACTCCCTCTTATCTTTTCTTTTTTCCGTTAGATTCATTTACTGCGTCAAAATTTGGAATAGCTGCAAGAATCGGAATGTCTCCAATCATAGTCATATCCTCGTTGTATCTCATCTTTTTATCGAGGAATGCTCTGAGTAATGAAATTCCGACAGATATAACAAGACCTGCTATCAATGCAATTATCACATTCCTTTTCTCATTCGGAGATGACGGAGCTGTAGGAAGCTGAGCATAATCAACTATCTTAAGTGTTGCTTTGGATTTAAGTCTTGAAATAGCCTCAGGTGTAACCTCGCCGACCGCATCGGCAATAAGCTTTGAGTCATTTGGAGAAGAGGAAGTAACCTTAGCGTCAAAAATCTCCGTTTTTTCATCGCTGCTGAAAGAAACCATTTCACTGAGCTGTTTAGCAGTATATTTGTTGTTTATATGCTCGGAAAGCTCTGTGTAAAAAGTATTTGTATTCAGCATTTTAATGTATGTAGCAACAAGATTTTGTGCATAGGTTTGCTCAGAAAGTATATTGTAGTTGGTTTTATTTTCGCTGTCGGTTGAGGTATCAACATATAACTGAATTGATGATGTATATGACTTTGGGATAAAATATCTGGTTACAAAAAAACTTCCGACTGCGCAAATAAGCGTAATTACAATAATAAAAGCCGCATTTCTCTTAATAATATCCCATATATCTGTCAATGAAATAACAATTTCATCCTTTTCTTCCATAGGACTACCTCCATTTTACATATTTATTGCATTATACAATATTATTATATTCCAACACCCAATTTATTTCAACAACAATATTTTATTTTTTTAACTTTTCGACAAAATTTGTACGAGTTATTTATTCTTATTCGCCAAAAAATTAAGAAATTAGTAATTTTCACATAGTAATACATAAAGACTTTTCAGTGAGAAAGCTATAATTTATAAATGATTTAAGCAATGTATTTAATTGACCGCACTACAGCTATGTCTTGCAAAATCATCAATGTCAATCACCGTCATTGCGTCTTTACTATTGACGATGAAATTCGCCACTTCTTTGCCGAATACTGTTCTTTACTCTGTTTACTTTTTACTGCTGTTCAAAAAAACTATCTTGAGATTGTTTCATAATGATAACAAAATTGAGCTTTTTACTCCCGAGTTTATTTGTGTTCTTCACACCTTTGGCAGAGATTTAAAATGGAATCCACATAACCACTGCCTTGTTTCCGATGGAGGTGTTGGTAATTCCGGTAATATGGATTATTTCTTAAATGAGGATGAAGACGATATTTTCTTTAGCGATGATTCAGAAGGTTTCTTTATTTTTTAACCTCCTGTGTCTTTCTTGCGCCTGCCTTTCGCAGGCTTTTATTTTTTCTTCTCTTCTCTTTTCGAGCAGTTTCCTATAAAGTAAAAAAAGAGCCTTTATGGCTCTGTTAAAAATACATGCAAAAAGGAGCAACCCAAAAAAAGGTTACTCATTGAATTTAATTAGTAGATAAACCGGAATTTGTCAAGCTTACAAACTATGAACCTCAAACAGGGTTAAGTCTGTTCGTTAATTAATTTTCGAGCAAATGCTTTTGCCCCCTCTATGGCTTCTTCAGTCTGAAAAGATGCAAGGTTATCATTATCCTGTACGGAATACATTCCTACATATTTGAGATTAGAATGAATACACAGTCGTTTCACACCGGTTTCAAATGGTTCTGTTGCATAATCTCCATCATAGCCATGAGTAGCAATAATACCGACTCTTTTACCTTCCCATAAACAACCTTCTGCATTTCCGTAATATTTATTGAACCCATAGTGACGGTCAAGCACTGCTTTCATTTTAGCTGTACAGTACCATGAAAAAATCGGAGTCGCTAAAACAATCAAATCCGCCCAAAGAATTTCATTTGCTATTTCTACCATATCATCCTTCTGTGCGCAACCATACTCTTCGGCTACATTCTGACAAGCATAGCATTCTTCACAAGGATTTATATTCATTTTTTCAAGCTCAATATACTTTACTTCTGTTTTTTGTACACGCAGTTCATCCATAAAATATTTACAAAGCTCGGCTGTATTACCACAAAGTCTGGGACTTCCCATAAGTATCAACACTTTCATTTCTTACAACTCCAATCCTATTACATAAATTCCGATTTATCAATGAGCTAATTATATCACACCGCTTAATAAATCTCAATCCTTTTCAGAATAATCAAATCCCATACGGTATAATATCATCAATCGTCAAATCTCGTTTTGGCTTTGCAATGCCGTTGTATTGCTTATGACATTCAAGCAAATCAAGGAGCAGTCCAAGCGGCATAAGCATTGTTTCATCAAGTGACAATCCCAGTTGTGCTGTTCCGTAATAAAGCAGTCGGGTAAAGAACTCCTCGTCACTTACCTGACTGATGTGTTTTTTGAGTTGTCCTCGCTTTTGATATTTCGCTTTGTGCCTTTGTACAGCGATTACTTATTGACAATTTATACCTGTATGTTATAACGAAATTGTAAATATTTTACAAGGAGTGATTTCTTTGGCAAAACAATCAATTAAAAAATTTACAGCAACCCTGCTTGCGGTAATTCTTGCGTTCAGCGTTTTTACACTTGTACCGATTACGGCAAGCGCAGCAACAGATTCAAGCGGCGATTTTGTGTATGAAATACTCGATGACGGCACGGCTGAAATTGCAGATTACACAGGTTCAGCAACCGAGCTTGAAATTCCCGGTAAGCTTGACGGACATACCGTTACAAGCATTGGTGATTCGGCTTTCTATAATTGCGACAGCCTTACAAGTATAACAATCCCCGACAGCGTTACAAGTATTGGAAATAAGGCTTTCTTTTATTGCGTAAGCC
>CALYYZ010000087.1 GCA_945607165.1 uncultured Ruminococcus sp.
GTGGGATTACTTGCATCAACAGCACGATCAATTTTCAGGTTTGTAACAATAGGTACATCTGAAATTGAAGTTGCCGCCACTGTGCTTGCCTTGACTTTAAGCGCACAGGTTGCGGTAATCTTATCACCGTAGACGCCGGTGGCAGTGACAGTAATATTTGTCGAACCGGTAGCAACTCTGTTAATTAATCCGGAGGTGCTATCCACTGTGGCAACCGTTGTTTTGGAAGAAGAATATGAAACTCCACCTCCGCCTGACGCTCCCGAAGACGACAAAATCAACTCGTCGGTTGAATTAAGAGAGGTTTCAGCGGTCGAATAGTAGGTGTTAAGCGCCGCAGGCGCACCGGAGTTGTGAGCCTTGTGACGATGAGCATTATTGTAATGAAAAATCAGGGAGGTATTATTGCTTGATAAGGATACATCCCCCATACCGTTGCCCTTAGAATTTAATACGCAAACTTTCTGTGCGTCATAAGGAATTTCAGCATAATACATCTCGTATGTTGTAGTATACTCAGTATTACTATCCGAGCCATCCTTTATACCCTCAATGTTATTGGTATATGAGGCTGTTTTATTGAGTGCCACAAAATTAGAATCTCCGGAGCCTTCGCTTGCGCTGTTCCACCAGTGAAGCTTATAGTCAGACGCAGTGTAATTATTTTCAGTAGCAAAGCCAACATAATAGTGCTTCTTATTTACAGTCGACGCTGTTTTTACAGTGGGAGCAGCCGTAACATTGAAATATTCCTTATAGGTTCTTGTAGGACCGTTTACTCCCAGGAAGAATTTGCCGCTCGATGAGGACTTTGTAGCATTGGTAAGGTAGAGTGATACACTTTGCGCCGAAGTTCCGGAATTAATGATATCTGTGCGAAAATACTTGCTGCCATAGCCTTCCAAATCAGTAGCACTGAAGCTTGCGGTTTCAGCAGGATAATTAAGCACACCGTATGTATCACGGGTACCGGAATAGGTTTTCATCGTGATACCACTGCCCTGAGAGATATCATAATTGATGTCCCATCCGAACTTTTCGGCTCTTTGTTTCTGAGGTCTGGCGAACCACGAAAAAGTCGAGGTCGTTACACAGACAAAGCACAGAACTACCGCAAGCGACAATACTGCTAATATCTTCGATTTTTTCATTGGTTCACCTCACAAAATTCTTGTTATTTCCAATCGCCGGTACCATCGCCGGTTGTTTTATAGGTTGTCTTGGTTCCTCTGCTGCCTGCTTTCCAGACATTCCAATATCCCGCTGTGTCTTTATCGGGAGCTTTACTTGTACCAAAACCGGTAGGAGTACATCTGTAGAAAGTAATGTTGGTTACTGCGGGTGGAACGCTTGCCGTCCAAACATTATCGTTGTTAGTCATAACATAGCTATTGCCCGAGCTTGTGTCATAAATCCACATCTTAGCACCTGCTTCACTAACCCAAGTGGTATTGGTACTTGTTGCATCAAAAGTAATTGTAACTTCACTCGGTTCTACAAACTTGGCATAATATGTAGAATTTGAATTGAGCGTCTGAGCGGGTAAAGCAGAATTCGTAGAAATAGCCTCTCCGGTACAACTTGAATTACTATACCAACCCTTGAACTCGTATCCGGAGTTAGCCGTTGCAGTAGCAGTAAACGAATCTCCGCTGTTGTAGGTAAGATTTGTTACAGATGTGTAAGCTGTAGAATCTACCGTAATCTTTCCGCCGGTAAATCCGTTTGACTGAGTTACACCCGAGGAATTGACCGTCACTGCTCCAATAGTAACGGTTACGGGATTATATTCAACCATATCACTTTCTCTGAACAGATATGTCTTACCGTACTCACCCTCAAGACCATTACCACTTCCAGGATACTGATTGTTTTTGTTGTTGCTTACAATAGCATAAAAGCTTCCGGAATAAGATGTAGTAAAGGTAAGCTTATAATAGCCTGTGGTGCTGTCGAGATCAAGCTTGTTTCCGGGCCATTCATTTCCGTTATGGTTTATTGTGCCGTCTTTTTTATCATAAACCCACAGGTTGTAGATATCACTATAGTTCTTACGGGGAGCTACATAAATAGTAGTTATCTTAGCTGTGACTGTGAAGCGAGCATAAACATTTGTGTTTTCAGTCACTTCAATGCTCAAGGTCTGATTTGCAGGCGAATCAAGTCGTTTTCCACCTGTTGCAGCTGTGTACCAACCGTCAAAGGTAGCACCGTCAATCGGTTTTGCCTTGAGGGTAATTGTTGTGCCGTGCTTAACACCGTTAACAGTAATTGTTGAGCCGGGTGTTTGCTCGGTGTTGTTGATAACCTGAACAACCTGACCTCCGTCACTGTTGCCGGACTCGCCGTTCGAGACAGCAGCAGCTGTAACAGAATACTGCTTGAGAACAAATTTTGCATACAGAGTTTTATCAGCAGTGATATTAGAATATTCATAGGTAGTTTTAGTGCTTACCGGAGTTCCGGTCAGACTGCTGTTATCATACCAACCCTTAAACTCATAGCCGTCACTCTCTTTTACAGTAGCCGTAAATGTTGCCGAGCCGTTGTAATCAACAGTTACCTGAGCAGTAGCTCCCGAGGTTGAGACAGGACTTGTAAACTGTACTGTACCTCCGGCTGAGCTCTGCGAGCCTTCCGACATTGCAACCGCCTTAACGGAGAATTGCTTAATCTGGAAATAAGCCGTGAGATTATAATTCTTCTGTACATCGGTGATTGTTGCAGTAGGATTTGTGCCAAACGGTGAGCCTTCGCTATCTATCCACTCAGCAAACAGATATGCCGTTGTAGGCGAAGCAGTTATTTGCACGCTTTCGCCGTGAAGCACAGTTACGGTAGAGGTTGCTCCTGCTTCAGATGAGCCTGCCTTTACAGTACCTCCGGTTTCGCTTGCAACTCCGTCTGTGTATGCAGTAAGAGTAACCGTATACTTCTTCTTAAAGCGACCATACAAAGTGTATGCCGAGGAAATACCGGAACCTTCCTCTGCCGGATGAGTGTATGTTGCACTGTTGCTCACCAGGGTGCCGCCTGTTGCAGCTGTGTACCAGCCCACAAAAGCGTATCCGCTTTCCGGAGTAGCAGTGAATTTTATCTTATGTCCATGAGTTGCCTGAATTGTCGCAGGATTTCCTGTGCTTGTGTTTACAGGATCAACTCCGTCCTCAGTTACAGTTACGGTTCCGCCTGTTGTTCCCACCGTACCGTTTGTAACGGGATAAGCTTTTATTTCATATGTCCTTAATTCAAACTTAGCATAAAACTTATACTGAGTAGTTGACTTATTAATGTTAAGCACATTGTCAGATGAGTAGAACTGCGTGCAGGCTGCGTCCGTATACCAGCCTTTGAAATCATAACCGTCGTCAGTCCAGACAATATACCTAAGAGTAGCTGTATCTGTGTATGCAACGGTGATACTTGCGTGTTCGCTGTAGTAGGTTTGACTGTCAAACTTTACAGCACCGCCCGTCATATCATTTGTCTTGCCGCCTGTCATAGCGTATGCGTCAAGGACAAAGGTTTTTACATTAAAGTGAGCATACAAATCCACCGGAGCTGTGACAGTAATAGTCTTTTCGCTTTCGGCATATACCTTATTGCCGTCTTTATCATACCAGCCCTCAAAAGAATAGTTCTCGCTGTCGTCAAGCAAAGCCTTTATGGTAACGCTCGCCCCGTTTTCAGCAGGAATACTCGCTTTTTTACCGGCAGTGCCATCACCAATCTGAACACGACCGGCAGTATTTGTTGCTTCTAAGGTGCCTCCGCTTGTTACGGCAGAAACACGGACATTATTTAAAAACTTTGCATAAAGTGTGTAGGTAGATTCTGTATTATTGGCAGTATAGGGCAGGGGATTAAGATCTGAAACCTTTATTGTACAGGCTGCGTCTGAGTACCAACCCTCGAAGGCATAGTCTGAGGAATTAGGCGTAGCCTTAAAGTTTACAGAAGTTCCCTTTGTAACTTTTACTCTTGTAGCTCCCGACTGACCGCCGGAAACAGACACACTTCCTCTTGTGCCATATCCGGTTCCAAGCTTCGCCTCGACAATAGCCGGCGGCTCCCAATAACCCGTTGTAGCAGAGGTAACGCCGTATTTTGAAATGTCTTCTGTTATATCTCGGTTAACTGCATTTATAGAATAGCTCTTCGAGTTGTATGTAAAGCTGAACTTAAGGTCTTTAGATGTAGCATCCTTGGGAATAAATGCACGCCAAAAACCGTTGTTATAGTTCATCGGCAGATTTACATTATCTGAATTTTTCAAGGTTACCTGAGTTGCAAGATGATCAAAACCGACCGCAGGAGTAGGTAAAATCTCCTCTGCATCATCAGAGTAGAGTAAAATCTCTGACACAGCACCCCATGTACCGTAGCACTCTTTGCCGGACTTTTTATCACCATAGGCGGTATACACCGGCTGAATGGTAGAGCTTGCTGCAGACAGTGAGGTAGTCCATGTATTATAAATGTTATCACCTGCACCGGATGGATTAGATGTAACTGTAGGCGCAGTTCTGTAGAAGGTAAGTGTGCCTGTTGACGAACCAAGATCTTGGTCAGCAATCGAAACACTCCACGATGTGGGATCGGTTGCACTTTGTGTCAGCTCAAAATCCTTGCCGGCAGCAGTGCGAACCCACAATTTAGCATCATCGTTAGAAACCCAATGCCAAGTATTTTTCCTTAAATCAGGATTTGCATTATTGTCGTTAAAAGCAGATGTACGATCTCTAAATTCGATTACCGTACTTACTGTACCGGTTACGATCTGAAAATTAGATGAGGTAAGCTTCTTGCCTGCATAGGATGCCGTCATAGCGGGATCCTGAAGCCAAAGAGTAACGGTAACGAGCTTCTCCTCATTTCGATCTAATTCAAACAAATAGTTAGCCTCTGTAGATTTATCATAATCGCCAAAAGCACGGATAGCCGTAATTGTCTCAGCTGAGCCGTCGGTGCTTGCTACAACCGATTCACTTGAATCAGCTCTGTAGGAATATACATTTGTAACAGGAGTAGCGTTTTCATCATCAGCAACAGAAATAGCACATCGAACAGCGTTACTCGTTACAACCTCATCACCGATTTTAAACTCAGGACCTTCGGTGTTGAAGTAAAACCTTGCACTCGAACCTACAGCTTTAACCTTCATTGAGAAGCTTATGTAATTAGTGTTTTTGTCGTTGAGAGTGCCTTTTCTGAATTTTGGTGAAGATGTTGAAGCAATCTGAGGAAAGTAAAAGTTTTTACCGTCACGGCTGGAAGCAGACGCCATATGTACATTACCTGATTCGTTTATGTACGAGGCGAGGTCAATAGGATTTCCTGAAAAGCCGGAGCCTGAACCGATTTCAGCTCGGGTAAAGGTGTAGGTATCAATTTTCCAATTATCACTTTGGATTTCGATTGAAGATATGGTTTCAACCCATGCAAAGGTTGAAACAAGCAATATCATTACAACCTCGACAAGTGCCACAACAGAGAGCAGATAACCGTAGCGAGATTTACTTTTCTTTTTTGAAAGAGCCTGCCTGATTGCCGTCAGCTTTTTGCTCATTGTGACACCTCCTTTTCAGTGTATTATATCGTTAAATTTATATGTATATGTTTAATTAGCTTATATATTAGTTTGTTCTTGCAGCCGTTCCGTCGTTTCCCATTTCAAAGGATGCATTACCATTATTCGTGAATACATAAAAACCGCTGGAAAGCTTGATTGTCTTTCTCGGACTGGGATTACCGGGATGTGCATCATCATATAGGGTGAAGCACCTGATTTTATCACCCTCGGTAACCTCAAAATCTTTAGCCTCGTAATAATCGCTGCTCACCTCATTCATCTTTATCATTGTGCCGTCACTAAGCTCAATATAAAGATTATATCCGTCATTATTAAGGTTACTCTGAACCCACGACAACAGCTTACCAAGTGAAATACTGCCTATTGTCAGCTTTTTACCACCCGTAATGGGATCGGTTGCCGCTTGTGTAGTAGCCTCGGTCGGTGTTTCACCGCCACCTGAGGAGCCGCCCTCAGGACAAGCGCCCCAGTAGCCGATACCCGGCATCAAACGGCGCTTTTGCTTAGCAGGATTGTAATAGTCGGTACCAACATCGCCCTCTCCGTTTCCTCGGCGGGCAACATATGTGTATTCCTTTGTGCCGGTCGCAGTGCCGTCACTTGTTCTGTACTGCTGCACGACACTTGAACCAAAGGTATTGCCGAACATCGCTCTTGCCCAACCCTGCGCCTTGGAGTTCATCTGACTGTACACACCTGCTCTGGTGTGCCATGCGTTATAAATAATTTCCTCGTCAGGCTTATATCTGTAGAATGAAATGTCAGTTATTACATCATTCGGGATCGGCGCAATCCAGCTGGTATCTGATTCTTGCGCCATAACAACAGCCTTCCACACATTTCCGTCCTTATAATTCATAACGACGGAGCAGGGAGTTGAGGCAGTGTACACCCAATTTTTGCTTGGGGGATTGTCCTTATTGACATAAGTCGCGTCATCGTTAATGGTATTGTCAATAAAATGTATGTAATCAAGATCGGAATAATTCGACTCCAAACCCACCTTAACCGAAATGTTTTTTCCTACATAGCGATCAAGATTGCCACCGGTTCCCTCAAGCCAAACCACCATAGTTACATCAAGAGGATCCTGCTGAAGCAGGAACAAAGATTTGCCGACACCGTAGTAATAATCAGCGAAGGAATCAGCCTCGGAAAGACCGGTTGAAGCTTCTCCCTCGTCGGTTACACTGCTGATTGCGTTATAATCTTTTGCATACTGACCTAAAATGGCAGTGGGGTCAATAACGATTGGCTTCTTACTGCTGTCTGTTATGAACGCAACTCTAATCGGACATTCCTCGTGCATAACCTGTGACTCAGGCACCTCGTTACTGCCGTAATTAAAGTGCGTGGAACCGTCAAAGACCTCAATTTCGGCTCCGGTAGAAGGCTCAGTAATTTTTATTTCAAAGCTCTTTACATAAACATAGGTCGCATCCGAGTCTCCGGTAAGGGTAAAGTCCTTGTAAGCGTACAGAACATTCTTATCGCCTGCATTTGCTTCACGAAAAATCATTGAGGCGGTATCGCTTGTGAATGTACCTGTAGTCGGGAAAAACACATTTCTTCCGTCAACGCTCGAAGCCTCGGTAAGAACCTGCGGTTCAAGCGTGATAGTGTTGTGAATATCCTCACCGTCGTTAACACGAAGACCGTTAACCGACATCATCTGAAAGGCGTCGGAGTTTATTCCGGTAATGTCAACAACAGAAAACCACGCTGCTGTTGAGGAAATTAACAGTACAAAAATAAGAAAAACAGATATGTAGGATTTAGCAAGTCTTTTTTGAGTTGTAATTCCGGGTGCAAAAAGCTTATCGGATAAACCCTTAAAACTTCTCTTCTTTCTCATATCCGTTTCTCCTTTCTTTGTTGTTATTTGTGTTAATTATAAGATGGTAATATCAAGGTTGACAACGAACTGACCGTTTACAAGAGCAAGTCTCGAC
>CALYYZ010000088.1 GCA_945607165.1 uncultured Ruminococcus sp.
GACAGATTTTTACAATCTATCAGTTCAAGCTGTGTTTCGTCAAGAATTCCCTGTGAAAACAATCTTTGTGCTTCACGCCGCACATCTATCCGTGCTGAAGCAAAGTCGCAGTATTGTAAAAAACGGTGATGTGCGGTACCTCTGTCTGCACCTGTAGACGGAGTCCGGCTTAGAAACGCAGGTCTTTGAAGAATTTTCTCAAAATCACTTTCACTGTGAGTAATTGAAGATGCCGAAACCTTTTGCGGAAGTAAGGTCATCTCCGAATGAGGATAGACATAGACAAGATTTCGTTTCAGAAGCTTGGCAAATTTATCGTTCAACTGCGGTCGTGTACTCTCAGGAGGAAGGGGGAGCGTAAGCTCGCCTTCCTCACCCGGTTGAGGTGCAATATCCACAGATGGATAATAGCAAATCCACTCAGGCTCGTCACCGTGCACCGTCAGAAGTCCGGCGTTTGAATCCGCTTCGCTTCTGAGACTGTCAAGACTCGGATTTGTCAAAGCACAAAGAATTATCCAATCAAAGTAGCTCTTTCCGTTTTGCACAGAATAAGGATCTATTATTTGTCCTTTGATAAGCGTAGAATACAGCTCCGAAATCCTTTTTTTTGTGTTTTTTTGTGAGGATACAACTATCAGCTTCTCTTTTGCTCTGGTTAAAGCCACATAGAGGATTCGCATTTCCTCGGCAATAAGGTTGCGTTTCATTTCGATCTCAACAGCCAATCTCGGCAGAGTATCGAATCTGTAGTATCGGTTTTTCATACGGATTCCGAGACCGGCTGCACTGTCTATAATTACATTTTCCTTAAAATCCTGCTTGTTAAAATTGTGAGCCGTATCGGCTATGAAGCAAACGGGAAACTCAAGCCCCTTTGAGGCGTGAATACTGATAACAGATACGCCGTTAACAGCTGTGCTTTCGTTTGATTCAAAAGGAAGTGCAATTTTATTTGCATTAAGTCTGTCAATATATGAAATGAATTGTGAAAGTGTTTTAAAGCCCTTTGACTCAAAATTCCTTGCGTAAAGGCTCAGCACATCAAGGTTTGAACTGTCTGACCCCCTCATTGCCGAAGTGACGGCGGATATTGCCGTTTCTTCATAAAGAACGGTTATAAGCTCATTTACCGTACAGGTTGAGGAAATATACATAAATCTTTCAAGCTCGGACAAAAATTCTGCTGCCTTACGGCTATTTTCTGCTCCGAGCTTCAGGGAAGCATACAGACTGTTGTATCTGCCGTTAGCTCTCAGCTGTGCAAGCTCATCGGGGGTAAAGCCGTAAAGCGGACTGCACATTACAGTCAGAAGCTCTATGTCAAGAGTAGGATTATCAATTACTCTGAGCAGACTGAGCATAAGCTTTATCTCGGGAAAATCAAAACCGTTTTCTTTTTTCTCACAAAATGCGGGGATTCCGTTTTTTATCAGGGTGTTAACATACTTTGACGCCCTGTTTTTTGTGTTTCTCATTATCACGGCAAAGTCGCCATAGGTTGCAGGTCGTGTAACTCCGTTATCTGTAACAGTGAACCCGCTGCTCATCATTTCCCTAATTTTTTCGGCTATGAAATTCGCCTCTAAAACACAGCTGTCTTCCTCTGTTTCAAATTCGCTTTGTATGCAGGCAAGCTCAAGCTTGCAGCTGTCGCTTTCGGGATATTGCGCACCCACATTAAGATACTCGTCTCGTGTATAGTCCATTTGTGCAATCTGCTTGCTCATAAGCCTTGAAAAAATAAAATTTACCGAATCACAGACTTCTTTTCGACTTCTGAAATTCTTATCAAGAATTATGGTGGCAGGATACTGAGGATTATCCTCGGTAAACCTTGAGTATGCTTCCTTGCGGTCAATGAAAATTCGGGGCTTTGCCTGACGGAAGCCGTAGATGCTTTGCTTAACATCTCCCACTACGAACAGGTTTCCTTCCTCTTTGCTCACACAGCTAAAAATGATATTCTGAACATCATTTACATCCTGAAATTCATCAACCATCACAGCGTCATATCTGTCGGCTATTTCAGAAGCTCGTGTTGTTTTTTTGTATCCCCTTTCGCCGCTGTCGGGCTGAGCTAGAAGTCTTACGGTCAGCAGCTCAATGTCGGAGAAGGAAAAAATATTTTTCTTTTCCTTTATTCTTGAAAGCTCTGAAAGATAAGCCCTCACAAGGTCAAAAAGTACCGAAACAAGCCTGCCGAGATCACGAATCTCCTGTATTGCCTCTTCCTCGGAAAAAGAAAAATACTGACCTAAGGATGATATGGTCTTTTTTACTTCATCTCTGTTTTTGGCAACTGCAAGCTTCAAGGGATGCTCTTTATAAATCTTCGGACCGGCAAGACGAGCAGCCTTATATGTAGAATAGAATTGTGACACAGCGTTCCAATTACCGCTTAAAAGCTTTTCATTGAGTTTTTTTAGGAACACTGAGTCTCCCTCAAACACATGCTCTATTGCTTTTTTCAGCTCAGCTTCATCATTAAGCATAGTAAGGGATGTTTCTGTCAGGTTTATTGCATAGGATACTGCCGAACAAGCGTTTTCGATGATAGCCTTACCCCAAATTGTATCGGAAAACGGTGTGACAAAATGGTTGTCGAGCATTTTTTTCATCCACAGGTCGGGAAAGGGTTGTGTTGAAAGAAACTCTGATATTTTTAAAACTACTTCTCTGAGCCTTTCATCACCGTTTTTGTTTGAAAACAGCGAAAGAAGCTCATAGAAATCCTTATCTCCTTTGGAGTAAAACTCCTCTATTGCAAGATCAAGAGCTTGGAGACTCATAACCTTTTCCTCTCCCTCATCGGAGGTTTTGAAGTCTGCGGAAATGTTGAGAGTGTGGAAATGTTCTCGCACCAGGTCTATGCAAAAGCTGTCTATTGTTGAAATCTGTGCGGCAGGCAAAAGCTGCTTTTGCTTTATAAGCCTTGAATTTGAAGGATCCTTTTTTATTAGAGAATCAATGGCTGTGCACAAACGCTGTTTCATTTCAGCCGCTGCCGCACGAGTGAAGGTTACTATGAGCAGACGGTCAACATCAACAGGGTTGTGTTCCCTTGTTACCATCTGAATAACCCGTTCAACAAGCACGGCTGTTTTTCCCGAGCCTGCCGCTGCGGAAACAAGCACTGTGCCGCCGGTTGAATATATAGCGTTTTTTTGCTGCTGCGTCCATTCCTTTGCCATTACTTAACCGCCTCCCCTCTTATTTCCTGTTCTATTTCCTCAAGTACTGTTTGATTATCTGTCGGAAAAACATTTCTTTCGCCGCTTACTCTGTCAGCACAAACAGCAGAATAGGGACAATATTCACAGGCGTCGTATTCGCCCTTTACGGGCAAAGCATCAATTTTTCCTTTGTATAGCTCCTCGCCCATTTGACGAACCGTCAGCTCAAGCTTTTTAAATATCTTGCCGAATTGCTCGAGGCTTATGTGGCTGTCCTTAGACTGAAGCTCATCGTTGATAATTTTTACGGGAATAAATTTTCCGTCTTTGGTTTTATCCATACCTTTGATGACTTCGATATTGTCAAGCAGAAGTCCGTTCATTTTAAGCTCGTCTTCTACCTTTGACGGAGCCTTAATGCGGTCGTTTTGTGTTTTTGCAAGCTTAATTCTGACAGCAGAAGGCATATACAAAATACCAGCCGGCAAAATATCTCCGTAGCGTTGCCTGCCGTTGAGCTGAATTGAATAGAGGTAAATTAGCATTTGCAGATTCAGTCCGTATAGAATATCGGATAGCTTGAACTTTTTAGGCCCGGTTTTGTAATCAACAATTCTCAGGTACTTTTCTCCGTTAAACTCCATTACATCTACTCGGTCTACGCTTCCGCAAACAGAAATCCGGCATCCGTTATCAAGCTCTAAGGTATAAGATGGGATATCATTGCCAATGCTCAGCTCACAATCAGCAACCTCAAACTCACTCTGAGAAAGCTCCTGAATAATATGCCTGAAAAGAATTATGACATCCTCGCATAATACCTTTAGCTTAAACAGGAAGGAGCCGCTCTTTGTTTCCTGACCGCCGAAATACTCGGATATATACAAATTTACGGTAGAATTCGTAAACTCTGCGAGCTTTTCATCAGTTATTTTGGAATACTGCGGCTTGGTGTAGGTTGAAAAGAATTTTTCAAACAAATAATGCACGAGTGTTCCGTATTCCATCGGGTTTATCTCCGCCCTGCGCCGTTCACGAATCCTTAATCCGTAGTTGCAAAAATATGCAAAGTGACAACGGTTAAAGCTCTCGATCTGAGAGGCTGATATCCTTAGCTTCTCTCCGAAAAGCATTTTTACATTCTCGGGGTTTTCAAGTCTGAAAGGAGCTTTGTCAAGTGCCCTGATAATCGCTCTTGATTTAGAATCAAATTGTCCATAGTCTGAAAAAATGTCGTCAAATAAGGGATTATTTCCGAAGGAAAGGCTTTTGGCATACTCCTCAAAAGCAGGACGAGCAGCATACATTGCGCTCTCCCGTTTGTCAATATCTGATTTATCGTGAATAATAATATTCGGAAAAATCTTTGCCGTTTCACTGATAATTACGGAGGGGGTGTATTTTTCATCTATTGAATTTGTATTTGGACAGGATATGTACAGCTTTTCTCCGGCTGAGACCATACAGCAATATGCCATAAAGGTTTCAAGCTGAGAAAGAGCCGAGAAATCATCGGACAGCTTTAGATTATTTTCAGACAATCTTTTAAGCTCCACGGGTGAAAACACTCCCGAGCTGTGGGGTGTTGCAGGGAAAACACCCTGAGCGCAGCCGATAAGAAATGATACTTTCTGTTTTGAAATACGGACACGCTGGGCGGTTGTTATGTTGACGCTGTCTAAGGTTTTGGGAATTGAGGAAAGCTCGATTGAATTTGTCTGAATTGAAAGCAGCTCAAAATAGCGTTTTGCCGTCAGGTGCATATCGCCTATCACAGCTACCAGCTTGTCAAAAACCTCCATAAGGGAGTTCCATATTCGTATTTGCTCGGCACAGATATCCGCTTTATTATTTTCCTCGAAGCCTTTACACATATTGCTTAGTGCGGTCTGCACACCAATCTCCGTTAGCAAATTGTAAAGCATTTCCGTTATTTCTCTGCCGCTTTTATCCCTTATTTCTTCCTTAAAGCGCATAATGGGAATTACTATGCTCTGTCTTACCTTTTCGGCAACAGCAAGAGTTTTTTTATCTTTTTCGGACAGTTCGTTTTTAAAGCCGCTTGGATTTTGACTGAATTCCGTCTTGAAACCTGACCGGTCAACATTCCAGATATAAACATAGTTTTCAAAAATACTGATTTCTTCGGAGGTATTCGGAGTAAGTCCTGTTTTGAGAAGCGTCATTACATCATCTCTTTCAAAATTATCTGTGATAATTCTGAAAATTGAGGCTACAAGTCTTAGTACGGGCTTTGAATTTGCCGGTTTTACGGAGTCTGCATAATATGGAATTTCATACTTTTCAAATACCGTATTGATAATTGAATTGTACATACTAAAGTCATTGCAAATTACGCAAATATCCGAATAACGCAAATTGTTTTCAATTACAAGCTTTTTAATTTGTCCGGCAACAAACTCGCACTCAGAATGAATGTTGTCGGCAAGATACAAAAAGATGTCATTTACTGAGGAGTCGTTGGCGGGATAATCTGCCCTGAAAGCTCCCTGCTCAAGAAGCCTTAGCTCCTCTGAATTGAACCTTTTTGCTTCGGTAAGCTTGACAGGAGGCTTAAGCTTAACACTGTCATTCCTTGCAAGCTGTTTTATAAGACGGTATGTTTCGTTGCAGGTTGCAAAAACCTCCTCACCGCCGTCTGTAAGAGGATCGAGTGTAAGAGCTACCGAAAGCTGAGCACAATCATTCATTAAAAGCCGCAGTATTTTTAGCTGTCCGGAGGTAAATCCACTGAATGAATCAACAAAAATATGGTGGTTTTTAAAAATATTATTCGATAAAAGAATATTGTAAGCACGGAATAAATCGTCAAGCGGATCTATGTAGCTCTGAGAAACAACAGCATCGAAGGAATCAAAAATCAAAGCCGTTTCATACAGCTTGTTTGATAGAGTTTTATCCTTTATTTTACCACTCATCACCCTAAGCCGGTCTGAGGTGATACTGTTATTTTTACAGTCGGCATAGGTTCGCAGCATTATTTCAGACATACTGTTGAGATATTTTGTATTGAGAATCTCAAGCTTATCGCTTAGCTGTTCAAGAGTAAGATTCATTATTACACTGCGTGTTCCGTTGTCGAGGACATTTTTGGGAACGCAGCCGCTTTGCTCAAATATGTAACGGCACATACCTGAAAAACCGAAAATCTTTATATTTCTTGAAGCCTTTGCACCAAGGATATCAAGAAAAGCTTTCTCTGTTTCAAAGGTGCATTGGTCGGGGACAATAACCGCAACATTTGTGCAGCCCCCAAAAGTAAGCTCCTTTACCTTGGAATAAATATATTCTGTTTTGCCTGTTCCGCTTTTTCCTAAAATAAACTGAAGCATAAGACACCTCATTATATTTCTATTTCCGAATTATAATATGCTGATAAATAGTAATTATTTTTCTTGTAAGGAATTATTATGTTACCGTCCAAAAAAATTATTTATATTACTGTAATAATTATAGCATAAGGAAAGTACCAATTAAAGGACTATGAAGTAAAAAGCGAACAGAAAAACTCAAAAAATTCTACTATTTTAAACTTGTATTCAAATTTTTCTTTTTTTACAACATTATACTCGCCCTCGTCAAGAACCTCCTTGGCTTTTTCATCGGCATTTTCAGATGAAGAAATACAAATTGA
The DNA here is from genome assembly GCA_945607165.1 of uncultured Ruminococcus sp. Taxonomy (GTDB): domain Bacteria; phylum Bacillota; class Clostridia; order Oscillospirales; family Acutalibacteraceae; genus Ruminococcoides. Next base: position 6,832 of record CALYYZ010000088.1, read on the forward strand.
CGGGTACATAACGCACCACCAATTTCTGCCGCTGCCGCTGCCCAGAGTAACTCTCAAGGCATCATATTTTCCTGACGGAAGCGTGTAGTCATCGTAATGTCGTGTATCAAAATACATATTTGTTATCTCGGCTTTTACGGTGTAGTTAAAACCATTATCCTTTACTGTTTTTTCGGCAATCCTCTTGATTTCGGAAAGATTCTGAGCAGTCAGTGCTTCAGCCGACTGCTTGCTTTTGGCATTGCAATAAATATAGGAGGTATACTCAAGTACCTTATCTCTTACCTTAAGTTTTATTGCTTGGTCAGAATCAGAGTCAGAATTTGCAACTATATGAAGCCTGAATACATCATCGGGAAGTCTTGTACATTCTGCCTGAAATGGTATCACGGAATATATTACCGTAAGCACAAACGCAACGCAAGCTGATTTGATAAAAATTTTCATAATAAAAACCTGTCCTTTCTCTCTATACTGATTATGGACAGGTTTTGGAAAAATATTCATTTTTTATTAAATTGGTACAAGGTAAACTGCCGCTGTTTTTTATTCAACAAAACAACCGTTTTTGACAGGCTTGCAAAGAAAAACCTTGTCGTAGTGTTCCTTTAATGCTTCGACGCATTTTTTTGCCCTGCGGTCGGAGGTGAAAATCGCAAACACTGCCGATCCTGAGCCACTCATTCCGGCACC
>CALYYZ010000089.1 GCA_945607165.1 uncultured Ruminococcus sp.
GGTTATTTATATCCCCGCCGTTTGAACTTACTTCAACTATTGACCAAACATTATTACCTGTAGTCCGGCTGTTCTGGATAGTGTATTTGTAGCTTACTTCTTTTCCAATGTTTTCAGAATCCAGCTCAACAGAATATTGATAATGCAAATCATCAATTTTTGTCATAAACCACTCAGAGTCGGCAGGATTCCAATTATTCAGATTAGTGCCTATACTTAAATTTTCATTCTCATTAAGTGGCGTTGGAATTGTAACATTAAATGTAAGCTGTACTTTATCCGAAACATCTTCTACGGGAAATTTATTGATTAATTCTGCAAGAAAAAGTTGAATTTCTGTTGCATCATTTATACTCAATTGTTCATTACCGGTAACATTTGCAGCTATAAGGTCAATGTCATCTTCTGAAATTAAATTAGCCAGATACTTTTGAATACAGGTACCATCTTGAATATTTACCACACCGTTGCCGTCAGCGTCACCGATAACTTTGTCAGATGCTGTTTCGTTTGTTTCAGCCTGTGCTGCAACGACATAAACATCTGCATTTATAAACAAAAATGTTATTGCAGAAAATACCATTAAAACTGATAAAGCTAATGACAAGGTTCTTTTATATATTTTTTTCATATTTATTGCCACCTTTCAACTTAAGTATAGAAAAAAACACTTATCATGTCAAGTAATATATAACAAAAATTCTTAAAATTCAGTTTCGTTACTATCGACCTTGACAGATAAAATTAATATCATTATAATTAAAATGGAATACAGAGTTCCGCAAAATTTATCGAGGAGGATTGAAAATGCTTAAAATGACAAAAAAATTAATAAGTGTGTTTCTGATTATTTCTATTGTTTTCTCGTGTTTGGCGTTGAATGTACAAGCAGTTGAAACTGAGAATGATTCTTCGAGCACCGTTACATACCTTTATGGTGATGCCGATAAAGACAATAGAATAACAATTTTTGACGCTACCGCTATTCAAAGGTATATTGTAGGATTGCAGGATTTAGATGAAGTGTCAACTCATATCTCCGATGTTGATATGTCGGGTGAAATAGATATTAATGATGTTACGCTGATACAAAAGTTTATTGCGGCTCTGATTAATGAATTTCCGTCAGGTGAATACTACACCGTTGGCAATACCGATTGGCGGACTTCTACTATATCCTATGAGATTTTTGTCCGCAGTTTCTGCGACAGCGACGGAGATGGAATAGGCGATTTCAGAGGTATTGCATCAAAGGCTTCTTATCTCAAGGAACTTAATGTTGGTTGTGTATGGCTTATGCCGATTCACGAATCTCCCTCGTACCACGGCTATGATGTAATTGATTACTATTCAACTAATGAGGATTACGGTTCAATAGATGATTTTAAATATATGCTGGATGTTTTACATCAGTATGGTATAAAAGTTCTGATAGATTTTGTCGCAAATCATACCTCATCACAAAATCAATGGTTTCTTGACGCTTTGAGCAATCCTGACAGTCCTTATGCTGATTATTACGAATTTACAGATGAACCGGATTCAACTTCAGGCTGGAGATATAACGAAAAGTACGATAAATTTTACAGAGGTAATTTTTCAGAGGGAATGCCTGACTTAAACTTCCAAAATAAAGCCGTATGGACAGAAATGAAAAATGTAGCCGGATATTGGCTTGATACGGGAGTAGACGGATTCAGACTTGACGCTTCAATGCATATTGATCCGGATTGGGGTATGACTCACGAGTGGTGGCAGGATTTTGAAACCTATGTAAAGTCAAAAAAACCTGAGGCATTTGTTGTAGGCGAGAACTGGACTACAAATCCTGACCCTGTTGCCTCATTCTTTGACTGTATGGATTCTTCCTTTGATTTTCCTCTTCAAGAGCAGATTATGAAGCTTGCAGGAGGAGAGCAACTGAATATTGTTGGATTTGTAAACAGAGAATTACAACTCCAAAAAAGGTATGCAGACACAACTCCCAATGTTCCAAAAACATCCGTAATGACTACATTTTTAAATAATCATGACCAAACAAGAACAGTATCTTATTTAGGTTCTGTTGAGAAAGCAAAGCTTGCCGCCGCTATTCAGTTAACCCTGCCCGGAATGCCTTTCATTTATTACGGTGAAGAACTGGGACAACTCAGTAATTCTAACGATCCAAACAGACGAGAGGCTATGGACTGGTATGCTTCTGCCAAAGGGGAAGGAATGTGTGTTTTAGATGAAAAATTCTTTGGAGTACCTTCAAAATACACCATACCTGATGACGGTATTTCTTTGGAAGAAGAAATTAATAATGAAAACAGTATTTATAGCTATTACAAAAAACTTACTAAGCTTCGTACAGATTATCCGATATTCTTTTGCGGTAATTATTTTTCAATAGAATCAAAAAGCTTGAATTGTTATACTGTTACCGATGAAAACCTTCCTTACGGTATGTTTGTTGCACATAATGTAACAGGAAGCAATATTGAATTAAATACATTATATGATTTTACCGATTTGTTAAGCGGTAAAAGCTATAAGGCAGGCGATACGGTTACGATCGCTCCTTACACAACAATCGTTGCAAAATATGACGGAAAAGATAAAAAGTTTTCACTATTTAAAGAAATGCCAAATGAAGATATTTCGATAACCTTTAATGTAACAATACCTGAAAAATTGCCGGAGGGAGCAAATGTAAGTATTGGAACTAATTTGAACGGTTGGAATCCTGCGGATACCGACTGGTTTATGAAAAAAATCGATGACCTTCACTATCAATTAACCGTAAATTTAGACTCAACCTATGTAAATAAAGCTATGGAATATAAATATACAGTTCAAATTGACGGTCAGAACAATGTATGGGCTTATACCGAGGGTGATGCAAATGGTAATGATATAGGTAACCGTTATTATGCAATAGATTATGAGGATAATGTAATAAATGATACTGTATCATCATTTTTACGAATGTAGATTTTTAGTACTTTTACAAGATTCAGAATGAACATAACTGTAGGCTTTTTATGTTGAAAACGGCAATTTAACAATAAAGCGTTTATCGCATAAGAAAGGCATACACACAAACCTATAAGGGTAAGTGTGTATGCCGTATTTTTATTTTACCAGTTCATAAAGAGATTATATATTGGCAGACGCAGAACAATAGTAATTTTCAATTTAGCGATTATAGCTAAATTGAAGTGTGATGATTTGTACAATATAAACGACAAAATCATCACCTTATGTTATGCGTCTGCCAACTTCATTTTTGCTCAAAAAACGAAAAAAGCCCGATAAAATCGAGCTTTTTAGGGTGGTGCGGGCGACAGGACTTGAACCTGCACATCGGTTGACACTAGAACCTAAATCTAGCGCGTCTGCCAATTCCGCCACGCCCGCAAATTTATGAAATGCAAAATGCATTATTAAATCTTTCTAATGTATTATACTCAAATATCTTTAGTTTGTCAATTACTGAAATGCTTTTTATTTATGCAGATTTTTTGCTCAGATTTTTTTACAGAATATATGTTATTTTTCAGTTGACAAAACAAAAAACCTTTTGTATAATAATAAACAGCGTTTTAATATGCGTTATACTGTCAAGAGGTGACTTATGCTTTTTGAACTGAAGTCCGTCTTCCAAAACGAAGGCGAAGAATCTCGGCTGTGTTATGAGCTTGATATGGCAGGTATTGACATGGACGGTGTTTTTCCATTCAAAACTCCCGTTGTTGTCACCGCCACGGCAAAAAACAGGGCAAGCCTTGTCAGTCTTACCATTAATGCCTGTTTCGACTATTCTCGCAGTTGTGACAGATGCGGCGGTGAGATAAACCGTGAAATGAATATGCTTTTTGAGCATAAGCTTGTGCAGAGCTTGGTTGACGACGGTAACGACGATTATATTGAAACTCCCGATTTTACTCTTGAGCTTGATGAGATTGTCATTTCTGATATTCTGCTTTCGCTTCCTTCAAAAAATCTTTGCAGGGATGATTGCAAGGGCTTGTGTCAGATTTGCGGACAAAATCTTAATGAAGGGGAATGTTCCTGCAATAAGACGCAAACCGACCCCAGGCTTGAGATACTTAAACAGCTTATGGATTAATATAAATATTGTAAGGAGGTCTTTGTAATGGCAGTACCTAAGAGAAAAACATCACACGCAAGAAAGAGTTCAAGACGCTCAACAGTTTGGAAGCTCAACGCTCCCACACTTACAACATGCCCTGACTGCGGTGAATTAAAGGCAGCTCACAAGGCTTGCAGCAACTGCGGTATGTACAACGGCAGACAGGTTATCGCTAAGGACGAGCAATAATCTTTATTTTCAAACACTACGGGCGGCTCTGACCGCCCTTTTGTTTTGCATTTCTATTGATTAATGTGCTTTTTTTGTGTACAATATATTTACAATGCAAAATACACGGAGGTGCACAGATGGCTGTATTAATCGGCGGTGTGACTGCCGGCAGTCACGCTTTCAAAGCAGGCATAAAGCCAAAGGAAATTTTATTGTCAATCAATTCAAATGAAATAGTTGATGTGCTTGATTATCGCTTCTATCAGGTCAACAGAAGGCTTGCGCTTGAAGTGAAGGATACTTGCGGTAATATCCGCACTGTGGAAATCAGCAAGGGCGAATATGAGGAGATAGGGCTTGAGTTTGATACCTATCTTATGGACAAGCAGCGTTCCTGCCGCAACAAGTGTATTTTTTGCTTTATTGACCAGCTCCCAAAGGGTATGAGAGAGTCTCTTTATTTCAAGGATGATGACAGCCGGCTTTCATTCCTTTTCGGCAACTATATTACTCTAACTAATATTACCGAGCACGAGGTTGACCGTATTATAAAAATGCATATAAGTCCCATAAATGTTTCGGTTCATACCACAAACCCACAGCTTAGATGCAAGATGATGAACAACCGTTTTGCCGGAGACGCCTTAAAATATCTTAAAAGATTTGCTGACGCAGGAATAAGTCTCAACTGTCAGATAGTTGCCTGCACCGGTATTAATGACGGTGAGGAGCTAATCCGCACTATGACTGACCTGGAGGCGTTGGGTGTTGAGATGACCGCCGTTGTACCGGTGGGGCTTACTGCCTACCGTCAGGGACTTTACCCGCTTGTGCCCTACACAAAGGAAACAGCGGCGCAAACGCTTGATATCATAGAGAGCTTCGGTGACGAATGTGTAAAAAAGCACGGAAGAAGGATTTTCTTTGCTGGCGATGAGTTTTATCTTCTTGCCGAAAGACAAATACCTGACGCTGACTTTTATGAGGATTTTTCTGCGCTTGAGGACGGTGTGGGTATGATTGCTTTTTTGAGCGATGATGTAAGCTATACGCTGTCTGAGCTTGAAACCGATGATTCTTTATCAGATACCGTCACGGTTGTTTGCGGAACGGGAGTTTTTGCTCATATGAAGGCTATTACTCAAATGATAAACAAAAAATTCCCGAATATCACGATTCAGACAATCGCTGTAGAGAATAAGTTTTTTGGGGGCACAGTCAATGTTTCGGGACTTGTTACCGGCGGCGATATTATCGGTCAGCTGAAGGGCAAAAGCCTTGGAAGCAGACTTATAATCCCCTCGTCTATGCTCCGATTTGAAAATGATTTGTTTCTTGATGATGTTTCTACAGAGCAGGTTGAAGCTGAGCTTTCAGTAAGGCTTACGGCAGTGAACAACAGCGGCGCCGAGCTTGTAAGTGCAATTACAGGCTTACGAAATAATTGATGAATTTACAAAAGAAGTTTGCACTGATTGCTTACTTCTCGACAGGTAAACCCAATAATCTGACAGCGCAATATGCATAATCAGTGATTAGGATTCCTATTAGGAAAGAAGATGATATAATGAACAAACCGATAATTGCCATAGTCGGCAGACCTAATGTTGGAAAATCAACGCTTTTCAATAAGCTGATAGGCCAAAGGCTTTCAATCGTTGACGATACTCCCGGTGTTACCCGTGACAGGATATATGGGGAGGTTGAGTGGTGCGGCAAAACAGCTTTTGTTGTAGATACAGGAGGCATCGAGCCAAAATCCGATGATGTTATTCTTTCTCAGATGCGTCGTCAGGCTCAGCTTGCAATAGACACTGCCAATGTTATTATACTTGTGACAGACTGCAAGTCGGGTATGGTTGCTACTGATATGGATGTAGCACAAATGCTTCAAAAGTCTGGCAAGCCTGTAATTGTCTGCGTAAATAAGTGTGACGGCCTTGGAGATCCGCCTCCCGAATATTACGAGTTCTATAATCTGGGACTCGGTGATCCGATTCAGGTTTCCGCTGTACACGGTCACGGAACCGGCGATTTGCTTGACCGTGCATTTGAGTGCTTTGATTGTGATATGACAATGCAGGAGGACGAAAAGATAATAAATGTTGCGGTTATCGGAAAGCCAAACGCAGGAAAGTCCTCGCTGATTAATAAAATCACCAACGAGGAAAGGTGTATTGTGTCGGATATTGCCGGAACTACAAGAGATACCATAGATACTCTGGTAGAGAATAAATTCGGTATTTTCAATTTTACTGATACTGCAGGACTGCGCCGTCAGAGCAAGATATATGACAATATTGAAAAGTACAGCATAATCCGTGCAAAGATGGCTATTGAGCGCAGCGATGTCTGTGTAATAATGATTGACGCTACCGAGGGAATTACGGAGCAGGATACAAAGGTAGCCGGACTTGCACACGAGGCAGGCAGAGCCTGTATACTTGCTGTAAATAAGTGGGACGCAGTTGAAAAAAACGATAAGACAATGCAGGAATTTAGAAAGAAGCTTGAAGCTGATTTTGCCTTTATGTCTTATGCACCCAAGGTTTTTATCTCGGCAAAAACGGGAATCAGGATAGATAAGCTCTTTGAATATATTGTCAGCTGTAACGAATCATCAAACCGCAGAATAAAAACAGGAATGCTCAATGAGCTTTTGGCACAGGCTGTAACAAGGGTACAGCCACCGTCAGACAAGGGAAAAAGGCTAAAGATTTTCTATATGACTCAGGCTTCCGTAAAACCCCCGACCTTTGTCTTTTTCTGTAATGACGCTCAGCTGTTTCATTTTTCATATCAGCGCTATCTTGAAAACAGAATCCGTGAATCCTTCGGACTTGAGGGAACGCCGATAAGAATTATAATCAGAGAACGGGGAGATAAATAATGGATTTTTATATTTCGTTTGTAGCTGAAAACTGGTGGAGGTTCTTGTCAGCCGCATTAATTGCGTATTTACTCGGCAGTATCAACACTGCCGTTATGGTTACCGGTATTGTTACAAAGGGCAAAAAGGATATCCGCAAAATGGGAAGCGGAAACGCCGGCTTTACCAATGTA
>CALYYZ010000090.1 GCA_945607165.1 uncultured Ruminococcus sp.
GGTATCTCATCGTCGATGCAACGCTCGATTCCGTCCAACTTCTCATAATGAGAATAATGGGTGCAAATCAAAGATTATCGCACCATTGTAGTACCAGCTGTACCTGTTCAACAATTCTTTTTTGTTCTTCCAACGGTGGAAGTGGAAAAATGATTTTTTTGAAAATATCAAACGGCGGAATATTTTTAATTGCTGAACCTTTGCTGTTTTCTTTAGCCTCTTTTTTGATTACATAATCGAAATAGAGAAGAAAATAGTCAATGTTAATAGGTGCATAGATTCTCATTCTCATCAGAGCCTGATTTATAATACCTAACTCAATATCGTTTGGCATTACATAGGTCTCACCAATGGTGCCTGCACAACTAACAATAATGTCTCCAGGCAAGACTGTAAAACTACTCATTTTACTTTCGTAATAGTTACGCTTTATATAATACGAACCTAATGTGTGGTCCTTTTGGATTGCATTTTTCTGTTCGTACACCTTTACGGCATCAATCCCTTGGGGTACAAACATACTTTTTGTCAAACTACTTCCAAATGGTCCCTTTCGATAATCGCCAATATCATTTAAGCGTATCAATTCCCATGAATCAGGAACTTCAAAAGGGATTTCATCGTCAATGCAAACTTCCTCAGAACCACACTTTTCATAATGAGAATTATCCCTTCTGAAAATGACGGATTCGTGCTTGTCTTTTTTGATTTTTCCTTCTTTGATAAGCCTTTGTTTTTCGGCACGAATTCGTTCAAGCAAAACGCTTGCCGGTTCATCATTAGGGTCTTGCGGAACAAGCTTTCCTTGAACTGCTTCTTGTAAGATGGATTTTTTAAGTTGTTCAGGGAAATACTTGTTTAAAAGCTCCACTTCCTGCTCTATTTCTGAATAATTGCTCAAAACCGGATTTAACTCTTTTATTCTTTTGCAAATTCTGTCCTGCTCATTAAGTGGCGGTAGAGGTATCCATAGATTATCTAAACTCTCAGAATTAAGAGTATTCCCTTTAATAGCGGTTTTTGTTTCACCCAACTGTGACATCAAAGGCAAAACAGTAAATAAATATGATGTCATTATTTTATCATCGTCAACAAAAGGATAAATTGATATTATTGCCTCGTTATGGAATGCATCAATATCTAATATGGATACTTTACCTACAGTAAGTTTAAAACTCATTAAAAGAGTTCCGGCAAGACTTTTTTTACCTTTGAAACTTACATTGGCAGCATAATCATTTACAGCTTCTTTTGTTTTTATAATATGACCATCCGCAACCATATCTGCAATAGAAACCCAACTGTGAACAGGATTCTTCCAATATACATCTTCCTTTCTTGGTGGAGTTTTGCCCATAGAATAGTTTACAACATTGCAAAATCGCACCCATTCCCAAGTGTCAGGAATATCAAACGGAACCTCATCCGCAATGCAAACCGGTTCGTTTTTGCCGACTTTCTCATAAGGCAAATTATCGGCACCACGGAATATGTAAGAAGGGTTCTTGTCCTTCTTTATTTTGCCTTCTTTAATAAGCTGTTCTTTTTCTTTTCTTATCCTTTCCAGCAATACGGATGCCGGTTCATCGTTATGGTCTTGCGGCACTAATTTGCCTTGAACAGCCATTTGCAATATAGAATTTTTTAATTGCTGTCCGGTCATTTTTTACTATCCTCACTTTCAATTTTAATTTTTGCGTTAATGATTTTACTGATTCTCTTTACAACAAGAAGCAGATTTAGAATTAAAACCACAAAAATGTAGTACGCAATCCCATTTAGTATTTTACCTAACAATCCACCATAAAATGGCATATCGTTAATGATTATCAGGATAATACAATACAGTATAATAAAAACACAAAGAAGGCAACTGTATAAAATAGAATTACACGATTCCCTTACAACCTTGATGATTCTTTTATCTACTGGATTTTCATTATCAGTTTTATAGCTGAAATTAGTTATGATTGCAAGAACTGAAAATAACATTGACAGAATAATACTTAGAACAATCAGAAGGTTATCGTAAAGCACATCGGTTGCATCATATATAAAAGTAACACCTACTGACAATAATAGCGGATAAACATAAAACACTATATATTGCCGAATGCTTTTATTGAATGCGGCGAAATGATCTTTTACTATTTGTCTTGCATTAAAAAAGTTGTTTGTCTTTTTGAATATTGAAAAAAGCATCAACACAAATGAGACAAATATAAGTGCTATTCCAAAATATTGCATTAATTCACCTCATTCCAAACGAAAAACCATCTTATCTTTATAGGCTTCTGCGACAGAAATCATATGCGTTGTTAGATGTTCCTTTGAATATTTCCCATTGTTAAAAATAGAATCTGGTATTTCTTCAACAACACTAAATCTGTCGATATCATTTGCTCTTACTGTTCTACTTTTTCCAGAGAGTGAAAAAGTTATCCTTATATCTTGATATTTTTCGTCGTTGATTTCAAATATATCATCCTGATTTTTCCCATCCAAGAAATCAAGGAATTTCGCGACCCATTTTTGATGAAGCTTAGGTTTTATGTATGACTTTTCTTCTCGACCCGTTGAAATGAACATACTATCGCTTAAATCAGGACTCACAGAATTCTTAACGAGCGTGACTTTTGTTAAAGAACCATTTTCAATGATCTTTTCCATAAACATTCGAACAGACACACTTCGTGTTTCTAATGTCATATTTTTTTCAGAGAAAAAATCCTTCATTTGTTGCGTAGTAATCGTTTTAATTCCGTAGGTGCTTAGCGTTTGAAAGAGCATTATTCCTTTTTGAACTTGTACTTCATCCGTATCTTTAGGAATATAGATCAAGCAGTAAAACTGTTTGTTATCTGCATCGTCCTGCGTTCGTTTATATTTAACTTTCCCTGTTTTTCTGTCCGTTATTTCTGATTCTAATCCGTATGATCCTGACCTAACAGCAAAAGATATTGCTCTGTATGTTTTACAATCATAATTTTTTATAGACTCAGGAAGAACAGAAAAAAGCTTCATACTGCGTTCATCGTCTTTCGTTTCGTTGGCTTCGCTCAAGAATGCATTGAATAGGACAACTATATCATCATACTCTTGGTTCTCGTCACCAAAAATTTGATTATTAAGATTTATGACATCGTCATTCCCTCTTGAAAACTTTTTCTTCAAATAAAAACTACAAACCAAAAGTCCACTACTTATCATTATTCTTCCTCCGTCAGACTGATTCCCAAAATATCTGTAATCTGTCCAAGTATTCTATCGATATCGGCGTTTAAGCTTGCACGCTTTTCTTGATACTGCTGAATAAGCTCTTTTGGCGGTAGAATTTCTTCCTCTTCGTGAGGATAACCGCATAGGTCTATATTGTAATTTCTTTCAACAAGTTCCTGAACGGTATATTTTTTCGCTTTATCAAAACCGTCAATATTGATTTCTTCCCTGTTATTCCACCAATCCATAGCCGGAGCAAAGTGATTAAGTTCCATAGGCTTTGTTTTGGAGAAATTTTTATAACCATCAGGCATATCAAGGCGGTAGAACCAAGTTTCCTTCGTTGGTTCAGTTCTGTCAAAAAATAGAATGTTAGTTGTAATAGAAGTATACGGGGCAAACACACTGTGCGGCATACGAATTACCGTGTGCAAATTGAACTCCGAAAACAGTTTCTTTTTAATTGAAACCTTTGCGTTATCTGTACCAAACAGAAAACCATCAGGAAGAATAACAGCGGCACGACCATTCTTTTTAAGACGATACATAATTACAGACATAAAAAGGTCTGCGGTTTCACTGCTTGCGAGGTCTGACGGGAAATGGTTTTTAACCTCATTTTTCTCGTGTCCTCCGTAAGGAGGATTCATAAGAATAACATCGAACTGGTCTCTTTCGGTGTAGTCCAAAACATCACGCAACAAAGAGTTATCGTGATAAATCTTCGGAACATCTATATCATGCAATAGCATATTTGTTATGCAAAGAATATAAGGAAACTGCTTTTTCTCAATGCCATAAATAGAAGTAAGCAGCTTTTCTCTGTCCTCGACAGTCTGTACTTTTGTTTCAAGTTCCTTAAGCCAACTTGTTAAAAATCCACCGGTGCCACAGGCAAAATCTGCGACTTTTTCTCCGATTTGAGGGTTTATCATCTTTGCCATAAAATCAGTTACAGCTCTAGGTGTATAAAACTCACCCGAAGAACCGGCGCTTTGAAGTTCTTTCAAGATACTTTCGTAAATCTCACCAAAAGCGTGGCTTTCTTCATAATCCTCTAAATCAAGCTCGTCAATAATATTTATGATTTGACGGAGCAGAACACCGTCTTTCATATAGTTATTTGTATCTTCAAATGTTGCCTGAACAATAGATTTTTTGATGGGTGTATCAGCATGTACTTTTACACCCTCAACCTTAATTGTTCCATCTATATTAAGAACATCTTGCCCTTTTAATACCGGGAGCAGAGTATTGTTGACAAAGGCGAGCAAGGTATCACCTGTCATAGCGTTGCCACTTTTGTCATCAACTGCCCAATTTCTCCAACGACAACTTTCAGGAATAATAGAAACATAATCGTCTTCATCTATTTCCCAATCGGTTTCCTTTGTATCATATACTTTGAGAAACAGCATCCAAGCCATCTGCTCAATTCTTTGTGCGTCACCATTGATACCTGCGTCATTTCGCATAATATCACGGATGCGCTTTACAAATGTTGATAAGTTACTCATCTTTTATGCCACCTTGTATAATTCATTTTCTAATTCTTTAACTGCTTTTAAGTATTCGTCCTTGCCGCCAAAAGCGTTCATAATTCTTGATTTCTTGCCAAATTTCATAAACGGGTCAAGTTCAAGGATATTGGTATTTTCAATTTCATAAATACCGATATTCATATATTTATCCAGCAGAGCTTCAAGGACCTGTTTTGCAACACCGCTGTATTTACTGAGGAAATCACGTTTTTTAACATTATCAGCTCGTTCTTTTCTTGTGAGCGGTTTTTGGTCATAAGCAACGTGACAGATAAAATCAAAATCATCAACATCAGACATATTGTGATCTGTTTTCATCTGTTCAAGGTCAATGCCCTGTTCTAACAATAATTCTTTGATTGCACTTTTTTTGCTCTCCGCAGTCCACATATTTATAAAATTGTCAAGAGAAGCACACTTGCCTAAAATGTTGGATTTGGTGTAGTCCTCAATGCTTTCGTGACGGAGCAACTTACCGTTTGCGTCATAAACAGAAACACTTTTCCCGATAACTTCAACCCTGCAACCATCCGGTGTTACAATCGGCGTATGTTTAGGAGGGGTCGGAGGTGTAGGCGGAGTTGGAGGCGTGTCAATAGGCCCATGTCCCGGATTTGGTTTTGGAGGGTAATTAGGGTCAATTTCAATCGGCCCATCCCAATCCGGGTCAGCAAATAGCCTCGTAACATTACGAAAATCCATTACAACAAAATGTGTTTTGCCGTCTTGCTCGCGCAAACGAGTACCTCTACCTATAATCTGCTTGAATTCGGTCATAGAACTTATCATTTCATCAAGAACAATAAGTTTGGTCATTTTACAATCAGCACCCGTTGAAAGCAATTTAGAAGTTGTTGCGATTACCGGATATTCGGAAGATACAGAAATAAAGTAATCGAGTTTGCTCTTTCCGTAATCATCCGAGCCTGTAATACGAACAACATAGTCAGGGTTTTTCTGACACATATCGGCATTGAGATTATTAAGAGCAACCCTCATGCGTTCAGCGTGTTCTTCTTTGGCACAGAAAACTATCGTTTTTTGCATTCTATCTGTGCTTTTAAGGTAATTAGTGATTTCCTTTGCTACTTCGTAAGTTCTATCTTCAATAATAATGTTATAATCAAAGTCGCTGTTGGTGTAAATTCTGTCTTCAATAGGAACACCGTCTTTATCACATTGTCCGGCAAATGGTCTCCATCCCTCTCCTATGTTAGTCTTAATATTTATAACTCTGAACGGAGCAAGAAAACCATCTTCTATACCTTCACGAAGGCTATAAGTGTATACAGGCTCTCCGAAGTAATCAATATTTGATACATATTTTGTTTCTTTCGGAGTAGCAGTCATACCAAGTTGTGTAGCTGATGAAAAGTATTCTAATATTTTACGCCAGTTGCTGTCTTTCTTTGCCGATCCACGATGACACTCATCAACAATAACAAGGTCAAAAAAATCTCTTTTGAAGAGCTTTTCAAGACGGCTTGACACTTCTTCTCCTGAAACATCAGTATCTTCATCCTCGTTACCAACCAGTTGTTGATATAAGGAAAAATATACCTCGTGAGAAGTAATTGTGGTAGGGTCGTCTTTTGCAAAATTTATTTTGTGAATGCTCTTTTCCAAAGGTTTAAAGTCCTGTGAAATAGATTGGTCAACTAAAATATTTCTATCCGCTAAATACAGAACTTTCTTTTTTAGACCTGATTTCAATAGGCGATAAACGATTTGAAATGCCGTATAAGTTTTACCTGTACCTGTTGCCATAACAAGAAGCAAGCGTTCTTGACCTTTTGCAATTGCATCCAAGGTACGATTGACAGCAATTCTCTGATAATATCTTGGAGAATATGTATTATGGCTTGTGTAATATGGTTGAGCAATAATTGTTTCTTCCTCAGGAGACAAACCTTGTCCATTATTACTTTCAGCCTTATATCGAGCTATCAATTCATCTTCTGTAGGAAATTCATCCATACCAAATTGACGCTCTTTTCCTGTTAAAAAATCGTGCTCTGCAAAACCATCTCCGTTAGAGCTGAACGCAAATGGTATGTCTAACATTTGGGCATAAGTAATTGCTTGTTGAAGCCCGTGTGAAATAGTATGGTTATTATCCTTTGCCTCAACAATTGCGATAGGATTATTTGCATTTAAATATAAAATGTAATCAGCCTTTTTTGGCTTTTCCCTGACTGCAACATTTCCTTTAAGATTAATTCTGCCATCAGTCACTTTCGTTTCCATTGTTATTTTCGATTGACTCCATTTGGCAGTAATCGCAGGAGTGATATATTGTAATTTTATATCTTCCTCTGTCATTTGATTCTTAGGTAAAATCACTGTAAGTCCTCCTTTGCTTCCTGATAATAAAAATTATAGGAAGTTGTAGATTAAAGAAACGCACTCTCCAAAGTGCCAATTTGGCACTTTGGAACTGTATAATGTCACTTTGGAATTTTACAATTCTTCCGTCTTAAAGGCTGTAAATCCTTCATAGTAATAGCTTTGGTCGATGCCATTCATATAGACTTCACGGCTGTTTATTTCGTCTGTAAGCGCACCTTTTAATAACACTTTGATTTCCACATCTTTAATCGGGCT
>CALYYZ010000091.1 GCA_945607165.1 uncultured Ruminococcus sp.
AGGATAAAGTTTGTAGTGCCGTTAAGAATTCCTGCTACCTCATTAACAATATTGGCAACAAGACACTGGCTCATCGGACGGATAATAGGAATACCGCCGCCTACAGACGCCTCAAAAAGGAAGTTGACATTTTCCTCCTTTGCAATAGCAAGAAGCTCGGCTCCGTGAGCAGCAACAAGCTCCTTGTTTGAGGTTACTACGCTTTTGCCTGCCTTCAGGCACTGCTTAACATAATCGTAGGCAGGATGGAGTCCTCCCATAACCTCAACTACAATGCGGATTTCTCTGTCATTGATTATCTCATTGAAGTCCTTAGTAAATCTTTCGGCAAGAGGACTGTCGGGAAATTCACGAAGGTCAAGTATTTTCTTGACATAAAGCTCCTCTCCCAAACTCGCAAAAAGCTTTTGCTTATGTGTTGTAAGAATTTCGGCAACACCTGAGCCGACAACACCGTGTCCCATTATTGCAACTGAAATCATATTTTTACCTTACCTTTCAATTAATATATGCTGTGATTTCCCCAAAATTATTCCGTGGCAGGCTCATCTATCGGCGGATTTTCCGGATTATCTCCTCCGCCATCTGACTCTCCGCCTTCAGGTGATGAAGGATTTTCGCCTCCGCCCTCGGGTGAAGAAGGATCATATTCCGGCGAATATGACGGATCAATTTCTCCGGAGCCGGAGTTTTCACCGCCCGGATCCGTGCCTGCGTTATTGTAATCAAAGTATCCGCCGAAAGCAGGCATATTATCCTCTGTATAGTATCCGACATATTTGCCTGAAACATAGTCGGTTGAAACAAGAAGTCCGTTGTAGGGATTGTACTGTGCAGCAACTAAGTTGGGGGAGATGTTATATTCCTTTTGTTCCTTTCCCTCAAGATACTTTCCCATAATATTCGAGAAGAAGCGGGCTGCGACGGTTTTGCCGTTTTGAGTTATGCTCTGCGGCTGGTCAAAGCCTGTCCAGGTAGCCATAACGCCGTATGGTGAAAGTCCACAGAACCATGAGTCCTTGTCGTAGTCAGTGGTACCGGTTTTTCCCACTATATCCCATCCGCTTATTCTTGCATAAGCGGCATTAGTGTGAGCACTGTTTGTAACATTGTAGCTGAGAAGTCTGTTCATAATTCCGGCGGTTTCTGCCGAATATGCCTGCTTAGGAACGGCTTCTCTGTTATCAATTATTATGTTGTCCTCAGAGTCGGTCACATAGTAGTAGGTATATGGTTTATAGTAAAGACCGCCGTTTCCCATGAATGTATAGGCTGCAGCCATCTCTCTAACAGTAACACCGCCGTTCATACCGCCGAGCGAAAGAGCACCGGTGTTTTGCGAGTCCTCTTCGGAAAGATGAGAATAACCCATTTTTGTAACAGCCTGTTCATAAGCCGGCTTAGGACCGCCCATAAGCTCCATAGTTTGTGCTACTGTTGCATTTGACGACCACTCAATAGCGTCGGGCAAAATCATATCACCGTTATATGAGCCGTATGCGTTGCTCGGCCCCGAAACAAGCTGACCGTTTACATACTGATACTTTTCAAGCGGTTCATCCTTAATTATAGATGAGTAATGAATCAGCTTGTTGTCAATGGCATAGGGATAAACAATTACAGGCTTAATTGACGAACCGGGCTGCAAAATCGAATGAGTTGCTCTGTCCCATTGCAGTGCCTGAGTTTTTCGCTCAGAGCTGCCGACAGTGGCAATTACCCTGCCGTCAAAGCCCATCATAACTGAACCTATCTGCAGACCGTAGTCATAGGATTTGTCTATTTTTTGGGCTTCACTCTCAATATATTCCTGCATTTCCTCGTCCATTGCGCAGTAAATCTTCAAGCCCTCGGTATAAAGCTTTTCCGAGGCTGCTTCCTCGCTGATGTTGTAATAGAGTGCAAGATCCTTTCTGAGGTCATAGAAAACCTGGTCAATGTACCAATTCTGTACATAATCGTTATCGTCGTCATCATCTTTGTTTGCCTGAAAACCGACAAACTTCATTGTCTTTGACTCTTTCAAAGCCTCATCGTACTCACTGCGGGTAATTTTTCCCTGATCAAACATTTCCTTGAGCACCAATTCGCGACGCTCTTTATTGTTTTCGGGATAAATCAAAGGATTCCACAGGGAAGGATTCTGTGTGATTCCCGCAATGGAGGCACATTCCGCTATAGAACAGTCGGTGATACTTTTGTTAAAGTAGAGCTGGGCTGCCGCTTCAACTCCCTGACAGTTGTTACCAAAGTTTACAACATTCAAATATGCCTCAAGTATTTGATCCTTCGTGTATTCCTGCTCAAGCTTCAAGGCTTTGCAGATTTCTCTGATTTTACGGTTAATGGAAACCTCGTTATCATCGGTGATATTCTTGATTAGCTGCTGAGTGATTGTAGATCCGCCGTAAAAGTCGTCTCCCGTTACGAGGTTTACTACGGCGGACATTGTTCTTGTCCAGTCAACACCGTGATGTTCCTCGAAACGCTTGTCCTCAATGGCAATAACAGCGTCCTTCATTGCCTGAGGAATGTCCTGCATTCCCACCCAGATACGATTTTCTGTGCTGTACAGGGTCTGATACTCCTTGAATTCTCCTGTTTTGCTGTCCTTTACATAAATAAAGCTTGTCTGATTAAGAGACCTTGCCTTTAAGTCAATTCCGGTAGGCTCAGACGCAAGGGTGAAAATGTAAATAGACAGAGAAATACCGCAAACAATCACCGCAACAAGTACAACGGAAAATACGGTGAGTAATACCTTTGCGAATGCTTTGAAAAAGCTTTTTACTCCGCCTTCGTTATTTTCAATGATATTTGTGGTGTCAACGGTTTTATCAATGTAGCCGCTGATATCTGTTTCTCTTTTATTGCGCATATTTACTCCTTTTCGACCTTTAATTAGCTTAAAGGTAAATAATTAAATATGTTATGTAAAACTGAGTAAAATAACACTTATTGTTTATTATAGCACTTATAAAGGAAAAAATAAATATATTAAAACAAATTTGTGTTAAAAAATAAAGTGTAATATTTCGTGAATTTTATGTAAAAGAATGAATATTACGCATATTAAGGTTAAAAATAATACCAAATATGTTGCAGCCTTGGATTTTCAGGCAACAGATATTATGTCAGAAAACAAATATATGCAGCGGAGGAAATATGAAAAAACTTATTTCGATCACAGCAATATGCCTTTTTACCTGTTTATTTCTGAGTGCGTCATTTGCGCCGGAAACTTCGGCGGATACTGTACGGTCAAATTCAAATTATGAAGAAAATACACCGCAGGAGTATATTCTTAAGTCTGAAAACGGGATTATCGTGGTATATAAAAAGGGCAGTGATATTCCACTGTTCAGCACGGATACCGCTTGTTCCGGCTTGCCGAAAAAGGATCAGACGGAGCTGGAAAAAGGTGTGTCTGTATCGGGCTATAATAATATGAAAAGGCTTGTTGAGGATTATTGCAGCTGAGACTCGCTGAATGAATCACTCTTTAGAGCGTTTACGAAGCTTGCTTGAATGTTTCACCTTATTTCCGATAATTCTGAACAGAGACTTTCAGATAATCTTACAAAAATATGAAGGCGAGTAAAAGGGAGAATATCCAAATTTTTTAACATATATATTGACATTTATTTGTTTTTGCGTTAGTATTAATGTGATATACTATGAAGACAAAATAGGTTGATGCGGCTTGAAAAAATGATGTTTTCTGATGAAATCTTGCAAACATCGGATATGGTTTTACCGCATAGCCGTGCAGAAAAGGAGTATGTACATATGATATCTACCGTGATTGATCAATCTCTCGGTCTTGAATTTCCGATTTTCCAGGGAGGCATGGCATGGGTAGCTGACGCTTCGCTTGCGGCAGGAGTATCAAATGCAGGCGGATTGGGCATAATTGCTGCCATGAATTCAAACGGAGAGCAGCTGCGAGAGGAAATCCGCAGGTGTAAGGAACTTACAGACAAGCCCTTCGGTGTTAATATTATGCTTATGAGTCCGTATGCCTCCGAGGTAGCCGATGTTGTTGTTGAGGAAGGAATAAAAATTATAACAACAGGAGCCGGCAATCCCGGAAAATATATGGCAAAGTGGCTTGAGGCGGGCATCAAGGTTATCCCCGTAATTCCAAGCGTTGCTCTTGCCAGAAAGATGGAAAAAAGCGGTGCTTTTGCCGTTATTGCAGAGGGCGGAGAATCAGGCGGTCATGTCGGAGACCTCACCACAATGGCACTTGTGCCTCAGGTTGTTGACGCTGTGTCTATCCCGGTAATCGCTGCCGGTGGTATATGTGACGGCAGACAAATTGCAGCGGCATTTATGCTGGGAGCCTCAGGTGTGCAGGTAGGTACAAGGTTCCTTGTTGCAAAGGAATGTACAATAGCTCAGGAATATAAGGACAGAGTAATCAAGGCTAAGGATATCGACACGGTTGTAACCGGAAAAAGACTCGGTCATCCTGTTCGTTCTATCCGCAATGCCTTTACAAGAGAATATACAAAGGCTGAGTACAACGCTTCCGAGGTATCTGACGAGGAGCTTGAAAAGATGGGACTCGGCACAGTAAGACTTGCAGCGAGAGAGGGAGATGTATCAAACGGTACTGTGCTTGCCGGTCAGGTTGCTGCAATGGTCAAGGAAGAACAAACAGCCCGTGAGATGATTGTTGAGATGTTTACACAGGCTGAGGAAGTATTGAACGGAGCGACAAAATGGGTAAAATAGCATTTGTTTTTTCGGGTCAGGGAGCCCAGTACAGCGGAATGGGTAAGGAGCTTTACAGCTCTTCTTCTGCAGCTAAGGCTGTCTATGATATGGCGGATTCGCTCAGACCGGGCACCTCTAAGCAATGCTTTGAGGGAACTGCGGAGGAGCTTTGCAAAACCGTAAACACTCAGCCCTGTGTATTTACGGCAGATTTAGCAGCCGCTTATGCTGTTGCCGAAAAGGGCATAAAGCCCGACTGCGTTGCAGGCTTTTCTCTGGGAGAGATTGCGGCGCTTGCATTTTCCGGTATTCTCAGTGACGAACAGGCATTTAAGCTTGTTTGCAAAAGAGGAGAACTTATGGACAGGGCAGCAACGGAGAATCCCGGAGCTATGGCGGCTGTTATGAAGCTCTCAGCCGAAAAGATTGAAGAAATCTGTGCAGACTTTGACAAGACCTATCCCGTGAACTATAATTCACCGGCTCAGACTGTTGTCGCCACTACAAGCGAAAATGCCGAGGCTTTCTGCGAGGCAATTAAGAACGCAGGCGGCAGGGCAAAGCTTCTTGCAGTTAGCGGAGCTTTCCACTCACCCTTTATGGCTGAAGCTGCAAAGGGACTCGGTGAATATATGAAGGATATAGATTTTTCAGAGCCTGAGCTTCCTATATATTCAGACTATACTGCAAAGCCCTATGAGGGTGACTTAAAGGAGCTTGTCAGAGCGCAGGTTGAGAATCCTGTTCGTTGGCAGACGATAGTTGAAAATATGATAGCCGACGGCGTTGACACCTTTATTGAGGTTGGTGTGGGCAAGACTCTTACAGGTCTTATCAAAAGAATCAACCCCGATGTTAAGGCATACAAGGTTGAGGTTCCTGCCGATATTGAGGCAATAGAGCTTTGATTTATTTGATAGGAAATTACAACAAATTGTGTTATTTTTGATTATGCTAATGCCTATCTAAAGAAAGCGCACGCAAAATATGTACACGCTTTCTTGTATATATCTGCTTTGGAGGTAGTAATATGAATTTTGAAAATAAAACCGCAATCGTAACAGGCGGCTCAAGAGGAATCGGTCTTGCTATTGCAAAAAAGCTTGCTCAGGGTGGCGCAAATATCGCAGTACTTTATGTGGGCGATGAGAGCGAGGGCCTTAATGCTAAAAAAGAGCTTGAGCAGTACGGAACGAAGGTTGAACAGTATTTCTGTGATATCTCTGATTTTGAGGGCTCAAAGGCAGTGGTTGAGAAGGTTATTGATGAGTTCGGCGGACTTGATATTCTTGTTAACAACGCAGGAATAACCCGTGACAAGCTCATTCTGAATATGGACGAGAAGGACTTTGACGCAGTAATAAATGTGAACCTCAAGGGTACATTTAATATGATAAAACACACCTACAAGCATTTTATGAAGAAGCGTTACGGCAGAATTGTAAGCACTTCTTCGATTATCGGTCTTGTCGGAAATGCAGGACAGGCTAATTACGCCGCTTCAAAAGCCGGAATAATCGGTCTTACAAAATGTGTTGCAAAAGAGCTTGCAGGCCGAGGCGTTACAGCCAACGCAGTTGCTCCCGGATATATCGGCACAGATATGACAAATGTGCTTTCCGACAAGGTAAAGGACGCAATGAAGGCTCAGATACCTGCAAAACGCATAGGTACTCCCGAGGATGTTGCCGATGTAGTGGCTTTCCTCTGCTCTGATGAAGCAGCCTATGTTACCGGAGAAGTAATCAGAGTTGACGGCGGCCTTGCAATGTAAGCTTTTTAGGCATTATTTTATATTTCGGAGGATTATATGAGCAGAAGAGTTGTTATAACAGGTCTGGGTGCCGTAACACCCGTTGGTAATGATGTAGATACAATGTGGAAAAATCTTGTTGACGGTGTTTGCGGAATCGAAACCATCACTGACTTTGATACAAGCGAGCTTAAGGTGCACATTGCAGGTACTGTCAAGAATTTTGAGGCAGAAAAATATATAGAGAAGAAAGAAATCAGAAAGCTTGACCTATATACTCAATATGCAATCGCTGCAGCTCAGCAGGCTGTAGATGACAGCGAGATTATGGGCAAGATTGACGAAAACCGCTTTGGTGTTTATATCGGAGCAGGAATCGGAGGATTACATACCTTTGTAAAGAATACCGTTGCAATGGAAAAGGGCGGAGCAAAAAAGGTATCTCCTTTCTTTATTCCGATGATGATAGGAAATATCGCAACCGGAAATGTTGCTATCCGTTTTAATGCAAAGGGCGCATCTCTGTCGGTAATCAGTGCCTGCGCTACAGGTACAAACTCTATCGGAGAGGCATTCCACGCTGTTAAGGACGGCTATGTTGACGCTGTAATCGCAGGCGGCACAGAGGCTGTAATCTCTCCTCTGACAATCGCCGGCTTCCAGAATATTAAAGCGCTTTCTACAAATGAGGATCCCAAAAAGGCTTCCCGCCCCTTTGACAAGGATCGTGACGGATTTATTATGGGCGAGGGTGCCGGAATGCTTATTCTTGAGGAATATGAGCATGCAAAGGCAAGAGGTGCCAAGATTTATGCTGAGTTCTGCGGCTACGGAAACACCTGTGACGCACACCATGTAACAGCTCCGGATCCCGAGGGTGCTG
>CALYYZ010000092.1 GCA_945607165.1 uncultured Ruminococcus sp.
CCGTCTAACCATATATTGCAGGTAACATGATTATAGAAATAACCGTCCTCTTTTTACAGTAAGACTCGTCATCTCTGTTTTTTCAGGGAAGACATATCGATCTGTCTCCGCATCAAGCTCGGAAACGATAAGATTATCCTCGGTATACTCTGTCTTTACCTTTGCTGCATTCACTGAGTTAGGATTTGTGTAATAATAATGGTTGTAGGTATCACCGCTTGTAACACCTGTTGACACCGTATTTCCGACATCGGATGAGAAGAGAATATCGGGACGCGGAATCCATAGAAACTTAAGTGTAGAGTCGTCCGCATCTACTATTGAAAGTCTTGACGCACCGACAATGCTGTCCTTGGAAAAATTGCCGAAGGTGCTTATGTTTCCTGCGTTTGCGCCGGTAAGGCTCTTGCCGTCCTCCTCAGACTTCGCTAAAAAGTATGAACCCTTATTAAGATATATTGTGTAGCTCGTTTTAGAACGGAAATATATATCAAAGCTAAGATATGACTCATTAGCGGTTGCAGTGCTCCACTTTGCCTGAGGTCTTGTGTCAGGGCGAGCAATACCGCCGGTCTGATTAAGAAGCGGCTTGTAGAAGTCAACGCCGTCTGAAGTAACCTCAGACAGACACAGACCGCTTAAAAAGTCCGAACCCGAAGAGAGTGTAAAAAACTCACCGGGATCACGAGTGAAGTCACTGTCGGTAGGCGTTGCTCCCTTGTCTACAACAGCGAACTCAACACCGTCGGGCTTCTTGCAGTTTACGGTAATACCGTCTGCCGAAGCAGATGTTTTGTCAGTAAACCACGACCAAATACTTACAAAGGTCACTGCAACCAAAACAAGCAGAATTATTAAATTTTTAGCAATCATTCTACCCGTTTTTCTGTTGGGCGCAACCTTTTTATCCATTAATGTTTCTCCTATTATTTTACTCCATATTGAAGTAAATTGCAACAAATCCGGAAGATTTTAGTGATTTATTTTGTACCAGGCTGACCTCGCTGCTTGTGCAGGCTTTTGCTTCATTAGCGAAAAGCTCTGCAACAGACTTGTCAACACCCTCATAGCTTATACAAATTGGAGCTTCAGAAGCGCCTTTAATCTGCTCGGGTACTGCTGAAAGCGCATCAGTAAGGCTTGTGCTCTTTTTGAAGAGCTTGAGTACCTTAATTCCAGCGGGTGAATACAGAGAAAGGACTACACCCTTCTTTGTTTGGGAAACGCTCAGCGACTTAATCGTCCTTGAAGCAGTGCTGAGTGCAGAACCAAGCTTTTCTCCTTTTGCGGCAAGCTGAGCTGCATATTTTGAAATTACTTCCATACAGCCTACAGCATAGTCACGAGCTATAATATCTGCGGAATTTTTAGCGGCTCTTGCTTCCTCACGAGCAACATTTGCCCTGTCGTTTGCTTTTCTTTCAGCCTTTTTGATCTCGGAGCGACATTCTTTTCTTACTTCTTCAATTTTTGCCTGAGCGATCTTATCAGCTTCCTTGCGAACTGCCTCTACACGCTTATCAACAGACTTCTGAACCTTCTTAATTTCTGAAGCATGCTTTGCATTAACAGCAGCTGCAGCAGCTTCATTTGCCTTTTTAACGCTTTCAAGCTGAGCCTCATGCTCTGATTGCTTTTCGGCAAGCTCAGCGATTCTCTTTTGCTCTGCGAGATTTGTCTTTTCGGCAAATTCGGCATTGAGCTTTGCAACATACTGTGTATGAGCAGCGTCTGCCTCGTCGATTTTTTTGTTAAGAGCCTTTACCTCTGACGAATGTTTTTCCTCTGCAAGTCTTGTTTTCTCGGCAAAGTCAGCATTCATTGAAGCTATTGTCTGTTTTGTTTGCTCACGCTCTCTTTGCAGAGTGTCGTTGAGCTTTGTATTTTCATCAGTCAGTGCTGTAATTTTTTTGGTATCTTCAGCAATCTGAGCTTCGCATTTTGCGATATTGTCTTTTAATGCAGTGATCGTTGCAAGCTGCTCTGCGACCTGAGCTTCAAGCTCTGCAATCCTCGTCTTTTGCGACTCAATTACAGCCTCTTGCTCCTTGATCTTAGACTGCATACGAGCATTTTCCTGCATGAGAACCTGAATACGGTCATTGAGAACTTTAATCTGCTCATTTAGCTCTGCGATCTTCGCATTCAGCTCGTCGATCTTCGCTTCAAGCTCAGCAATCTTATTCTTGAGCTGTTGATTTTCTTCCTCAAGCTCTTCAATTCTCTTTTCAGCCTCAAGCAGCTTGAGCTTGGTTTCCTGAAGCTCTTTCTTCAGCTCTTCAACAAGATCCTCAAGGGCGGAAATTTTACCCTTTAGCGTAAGGATCTGCTGTTCCTTTTGGTCGAGTGTGACCTTTAGATTCCTGACCTCATTTGTAAGGTCAAGTATTTTCTTCTCACGCTCACGAATCTCACGCAAGCGTATTTCCATTTCTTCTTTTCTGACAGCCTCAATCATTGCGTTGAGAACCTGCTCACGAGTTTTCTCGGGGCGCTTGCTCTCTTCCTCAAGGCGGGCATTTTCTTCCTCGTACTTTTGCTGGAGAATATTACGAAGTCCGGGGTTTGTTGCAATGGTCATCATAAAATGCTGGAAGCCCATAGCAAAATATACATCCTGCTGAACGGTTTCCTCCATCTTACCGCTGTATTCCTCACCGACAATCTCGAATCCCTCGCGCTTGTAGCTGTCGAGGAAATTCCACAGCTCCATCGCCTTTCTGAAGTTAGGGTTCTTCTTCAAAAGGTTGGTCTGTGTTACAGGCGGACGAACCTCAGGCTCCTTAGAGATTTCACGCATTAGAGGGGTATTGAGGAACTCATTGAGCGTTGTTCTGATTCTTCTGATTCGGTCGAAATCCGAAAGCTCGGATACATCGAGTACATCAAGATTATCAGCAAGTGATTCGTGGGAATCATTAGTATAGTTAATTGTGAAATCAACTGTTTTTTCGTTAAACTCCACATGGCGGGTCATTGAAATCATATTATAACTATCGTTGGGGACATCCTTCATCTTGGAGTACTTGTCGTCAACGAAGACCAATGCCTTGCGGATAAGAGTCATAAGAACACGGTTCTCATAAATTGCAAAGCTTTCTTCTCGCTCGGTAACGAGGAGCTTGTTGGGAGTTACCATATCGCCCTCAACCTTGGCAATAAAATTCGTGTGCTGAGAAAGATGCTTTACAGAATCTGGTCCTACCTTTCTTGCAAGCTCAACTCTTACAACATTTTCAACCTGTTTAATAAAACGCCTTTGCTCATCTATAGCTTTCTGAATATAAGGAAGGGTTTCCTCGATGGCAACAACCCAGTCCATATCAATAACCTTTTCATTGGTTTTACCGTCAAGCTTATCTTCACCCTTGTCGCCGTCTCTCAGGCTTTCATTTATGTAATTGTATGTAAAGTCGCTTTTCAGAAGCTCCTGCATATACATATATGCTCTGTAATATTTTCCGAAATCAACCATAGGGTGTGTACTCCTCACTAAAGCAAAAGCATTTACTTTTTATGTTTATACTACAAATAATCGGACATACCGACTAAAGGGCGAACATGGTTCGCCCTATTTCGCTTTAAACAAGCTTCTTGAGCATACGGAGATAATCTTTACATTCTCCCATATTTTCTTCACCGAAAAGCTCGTCAATATAAGCGCAAAGACCATCAATCTCATCACGAATATATGAAAGGTTGAGAGATTCAAACTTTCTGAATACCTTTCTTGCGAGAACATAGTCAAGACCGTCAACCTCGGTACCGCCGCAGCCAACATAAGCCGGAACGAAGTCACGAAGCTGTTTTACAATACGGTTACCGAAAGCTATACGGAAATGTTCAATAACATAGTCATCAAGCAGATTGATCTTTTTAAGGCTCTCCACAGATACAACATTTGCAGCCTTTGCCTCATTAAGAAGCTTTTCAAAGTGCTTGTAATTTAAGTTGATCGAATCCGTGATTGGAGCTTCAAATGCAACGCCCTTTGTGTTAATTTCGATTGGCATTGCACGGTCATAAACCTTATCAGTGATAGCAAAAGTAGAGTCATCGTTGTTAGCTGTACCGATGTACCACATATTCGGCGGAATCTTAATCTGACCGTTTACTATGTGCTTAGGATCGCTCGGCCAAGAGTTGGGTACAACATCGACAATCCACTCATCACGAGAGGGCATTTCAAGAATTGACAGCATTTCTGCAAAGTAGTACTCAACACGAGCGATGTTCATCTCATCGAGGATAACAGCATAGACATTCTCGTTGTATGATGCTTCGTACATAGCACGAAGAAGCTCAGTTTCGTTGTATTTCTTTGTGAATTCATTGAAGTAGCCGAACAGCTCGCTTCGATCACGCCAGGAAGGCTGAACAGAAGCAATAACGGCAGGGTTGTTAACAAATTTACCGAAAGCGTAAGGAAGAGAGGTTTTACCAGTACCGGAAATACCCTGAAGGATAATAAGTCTTGTTGATGCAAATGAAGCAACAAACAAACGAATTATCTTGATATCATAGTAAAGTCCGAGCTGTGAGCAAGCAAAAAGGCGGAAACGATCACAAAATTCGGGAAGCGTAATTGAGTTGTTATAAATCGGTGGAACATAATCAACCCAAAGATCATCAATTTCAGAGAGCTTGTAGAAGCGGATTCCGTCGGCTGATTCCTCATCCTCACCATTATTGAGAGCTTCAATCTCTTCGCCGGTAAGCTCAGCAATTTCGTTGGGATTAAGGCCGATTTGTGAAACCTTCATTGAAAGGATTTTATCCTTTTCGAGATTTAATCTCATAACTTCCTTGTTGAGCGCCTGAACCTCTCTAACAAGAGAATCTGTGTCTTTTCTTCTGCGGTGTGAACGGATAAACTTTTTTACGGCGACGATAATCAGCCATACAACAAGTCCAAGTACAGCCACAAGAAGCACTATCGCAAGAATAGCAATTCCCCAAGCCAGTCCGCCAAGCTTAGTTGTGTAGTGATTTATAATATTGATATAGGCAGGAAAGTCAAATGCTGACCCGATTCCTGAAAAAAAGCCTGTAATTATTGACCACAATGAGCCAAAAAACTGACCGAGAAATTCAAACAGAAATTTAAATACTGTATCCACGGTACTTCGTCTCCTTAAAAATCTACTTATGCATTTTGTGAAAACGCATACAAAACCGTAATATACTCTCTTCGATAATCCGAACAAAGTCAGCACCGCCCTGCTCAGAGCAATGTCGTCAGATCAAGAAAAACAGAAGGTAGCTGAAAATATTAATCTCACGATATTGCTCATCGAAGTGGCGGAGAATACGGGCAAGGACAGGGTAAGCCTGTCTTGCCTTTGTATTCAATCCGTTTCGTTATGCACCTAATTAGTGCTTAGGGACAAAATTAATTCTTTTGTTCTTCGCTCGGAGCTTCTTCGCCGTCGGTAGGTGTTTGTCCCGGCGGTTCAGCCTCCGTTGCGTTTTCAGACTTATCACCGAGGGAAGCCAAGTACTCTTCAATAGCCTTTTGCTTTTGCTCCTCGGTAAGCTCAGAATTCTGAACTGCATGCTGTGCCTGTTCGAGTGCTTTCTCCTGGTTGTAGGCGATTATGTTCATTACAACACGAACCGCCTCATAAATGAAGAAGAAAATCATCGGAAGCAATACGCAAAGGAAGAATCCGAGCTGGGTTCTCAGAAAGCTGAGAACATTACCCAATCCGCCGATTTTTGTGCCTGTGTATTTAGCCAGAATAGTAGCTGAGGTTTGAAGATCCTCATCGGGATCGGGACATTTCTTTTTATTGTCACCCTGTGTTCTGTAATAAGTGATATTTTCATCATTTATTACCTCGACAATTCGGTGAGTGTTTAACTCCGTCTTGCCGTTAATTTTAATGGAATAAGTGACTATATCGTTTACCTTGTACTCATCAGAAATATCTGAAACCGAAGCAAAGATGAGATCACCGGTATTAATAGTGTCTTCCATTGAATCAGACTGAACACTTAAGGGTGCAATCCCGAAAATATTGGGGACCCCTGATGATTCGGTAGTAAGCGATAGTGTAACCATTAGTACCGATACTATGAGTATCAGCACCACAATTATATCCACTACAATATTTATTACCTTTTTAACTTTTCTGCTCATCAAGGGATCTCCAATCATCGGGTTATGAAATAATTACGCTGTTTTAAACTATTACTGTTAATTATGCCTCAGAAACAGGAGTACCCTCTACAGTGAACTGGAGGTTAGAAACACCTGTACCTGCATTAGCATCCTTACAATCGGGATCCTGACCTTCGAACCATACATAGAGGTTGTAGTGAAGCTCAGCACCTGCAGCCAAAGGATCAGCAATAGTGATTACTTTTGTGCTGCCTGCAGCGATAGGAGTGATCTTGTCTGCTTGTGCAGTTGAATAAGTACCGTCAGCCTTGATAGGATTGTAAGCTGTAGCATCTGCAGCGTATACATTAGTCTTAAATGCAGTAGCATCAACGGGGAGACACTCACCCTTTGCTGATACGGGAACCAATGCAACACGGAGATAGTTGTGTGAGTTAAAGTTAGCCATTGTAATCTTAATGTTTCTAACTTCAACTTCACCTGCATTCTGAATGTTGAGCTGGTCAACGAACACATACTTGTTGTTCTGTCCCAAATTTTCGGGAGTGTCCAATGTGATAGTAGAAGGAGCTTTTGTTGCTACACCGTTAGCGCCATCAGCAACTGCGGTATACCAGTTAGCACCGTTGATAGATGAAGCGGGTAACATAACGCTCTGAACATCAGTGTATGTAAAGCTTGTGTCGTAGTCACGAGTGTCATCAGAAATCTTTAATGATGATGTCTTTGATGTTCTTACTGTAAGACCGTCAGCAGTAGCTGATGTATTCTGTGTGAACCATGCAAATGTTGCGGTTCCGAGTGCGAGCATTGCTACGAGGAGCATTGCCACTGAAGAAACTAAAAGTCTCTTTCTGGATGTTGTTTTCATTGAGAAATTCCTCCTAAAATGATGATTTTTGTCCCTAAAACACCATAGGGATTTTTTGTTATATTCAGCACAGTTCTTTTGGAACTGCACTTAATACCGAGTTTTTGTTTCCTGCAAATCAAGGAGCTTGGATTTGCCCTTCGTTGCAGAATCCTCTTACTGCTGAGGAGCAGTTGTTTCGTCGTCACGAACGCTGAACAACATTCTTGCACGGATGTGACCGTTGCGTATATCGTCAATACATTCGGGGTCGTTGCCCTCAATCCAAATTACAATTGTATATTTGTCAATGTCGCCAACCTTGAAGTTTT
>CALYYZ010000093.1 GCA_945607165.1 uncultured Ruminococcus sp.
AATATAGGGGTATAGCTCAGTTGGTAGAGCAGCGGTCTCCAAAACCGCGTGCCGAGGGTTCAAGTCCTTCTGCCCCTGCCACAGAAAGCCTGATTATTACTGATGTTTAGTAGTATTCAGGCTTTTTTCTTGCTCACTAAATCAAAATATACTTACTGATTTTTCCGTAAAAATCTTTCTTTTTTCTGCTTTTTCAACAGTTATTTGTGTCAAATTTGAGGCAATTTCTGATAAGGTAAAGAATCTAAAATAATAATTATCGCTATTGTATTTACCTGTACACAGTGATAAAATAAATATGAAAATTAATGTATCGGAGGTTTGGCTGTGAAAAAAACATTATCTCTTATTCTCTGCTTCCTTATGGCAGCTTCCCTTGTCACCGTAGGACTTGTATCCGTTTCTGCGGCTGACTCCATTAGTTACAGCTTCTCAAAAACCGAAAAAGGCTTTGCCGAGGGTACAATTACTCTCTCGGCTGCAGACGGCACCTACTACCTCTACTGGGCAGATTCGGAAAAAGCCTTAGAGGGTATGGACACCTTGGGAAAGGTTACTGTTTCCTCGGGAAAAGGCACTCTCACAATGCCTAAGCAAACTGCAATCCCAGCCGACGCAGAAAAGCTCATCGCAATAAAATCCGCTTCCGAGCCTGCTTCACTTGCAAACTGCACAGCTTCTAAGGCCTCGGCTGTTTACTCTATCCCGGCTTCAAAACAGCTTCCCTATAAAAGCCGAGACGCTTTCTACACCTTCGGCTCAATAAGCGACGTTCAGCTTGCAAACGACTCCTACGGCGAGGGCAGATATCCCTACGACGAAACCCATCTTGCAGCAGCCTTTGAGACTCTCGCAAAGAGAGACGTTGACTTTACCGTTTCCTCCGGCGACACAGTAAACGACCAGAACGGCAACCAGACCTACGCCGCCGAATACAAGCGCTATCAGAAAATCTTAGCCGACTCCTCCTATGTTATGCCCATTTACGAAGCAATCGGCAACCACGATGTAGCAACAGTTTGGAAAGGCTCCTCAAAAACCAACTTCGACGCCTTTATCAAGGGCACGGGTCTTGACTCAGATATCAACACAATAAACAGCGGCAAGGGCTATTTTGAAATCACCGAGCCTAATACCGGCGACCACTTCATTTTCATGGCCATGGAGGGTGCTTTCTACACCAACCAAAACACCCAATTCTCAAGCGCACAGCTTGACTGGCTTGAAGGGCTTCTCAAAAAATACTCAGGCGACGGCAAAAACATCTTTATTATGGAGCACGCAAACATCGCAGGCTGGGGCAGCGGCGACAAGCTGACCTCCCCCTACTACTACGACTTAGGTCTTAACAAGTCAAGCTCTGATGTTAGCCGTTTCATAAAGCTCATGGAAACCTACAAGGAGTGCGTAATCATCACAGGTCACACTCACCTAGAGCTTTCCGCTCAGTATAACTACTCAGACAACAACGGCACATCCTCGGTTATGATGCACAACAGCGCCGTTGGCGGCGTCAGACGACTTATAAACGGCTCTGTTAACCGTTCTCCCGTATTGGGACTTTCCGAGGGATACATTGTTGAGGTCTACAAGGACAGCATTCTCTTTAACGGTATCAATCTTTACAGTAACGAGATTATGCCCCTTTGCTCCTACATCATTCCCTTTGATACAACCTTAGCGGATACTCCCACGGAGCCAACAACAGTACCCGAGCCTGAAATCTATCTCTACGGTGACGCAGACTTAAACGGCGAAGTCAACATCAATGACGCTTCCATAGTTCAGAAGCATATTGCAGAGTTAATTACCCTTAAGGGTAAGGCATTTACACAGGCAAACGTCACAGGCGACACAGAAGTAAATATCCGTGACGCAACGGCTATTCAAAAGAAGGTTGCCGACATAATAGATAAATTCCCCATAGAGAAAAAATCTCCTGCTCAGGTTGGAGCAGCAGGCGGCGAAAGCTTGACTGACATTCTTTCAAATATCAAGCAGGCGCTTGAGAAATACTATGAATACAGCTCCTTTGACCAATATCAGGCTCTCAAGAAAGCTCTCCGCGACAACAATAACACCTACGAAGAGCTTGAGGCTATGCTAAATGGATTATATGATGTTATAGAAGCTGTGGGAGGCTCCACCGCCGGCGGTGATACAGGCGGCGATATCACCGTTTACTTCAGCAACAACCAAAACTGGTCCACAGTTAAGGCGTATGTTTGGGGAAGTGCCGGAAGTATGTCCGCTTGGTCGGGAAATACAATGACCTATGTTAAAACCGACAGCCAAAATCAAAAGATTTATTCCATTTCCTTTAGCTTTGACGATTATCAAAACATCATCTTTAACAACGGAAGCGAACAGACTATTGATATAACCCTCACAGGCGACACAGGTATAGTCTACTATCTTGACAGCAAATCATCAGGCAAATGGACAGTTAAAACCTACAAATTTTCTTAATTTTTTGCAGACACCGTAACAGAAAAATCTCAATAGACGCAAAGAATCCCGAACAGTTTGAAAGCTGTTCGGGATTTTTAATGTCCTATATCTTTATTTATCTGTTGTTCTGAACGGTGGACTTGAGCATTACATCGTGGTAACCGCACTCAACAATAGAGGTAGAGGAAACAACAGTAAGCTTTGCGTTTTTCTGGAGGTCGGGGATATTTGTAACACCGCATTTTTATCTGCTCGGGTTTTCCGCCGTACATATACACTGAATTTTGTATGTACCTGTCCAATTTAAAATCCTTCGGCAGTGAATAAATATCTTCATCTGTCAGTTGCAAATCCTTTATTTTGCTGATGTGGTAGTGAAAGGGTTCTTCCGCTCCGTCCCAACCGCAAATCAGGTAGTAATTGCCGTCATATACAGCCATACTGTATGGACTGACAATATGACGGCGGTCGCCTTTTTGGTGAAGCTTTTTGTCAAATCCGTATTCCGTATAGATAAAGGATACTTTCTTCTTTTTGATAATTGCTTAATCAAGCAGAGAAATATTATAGAAGGTTTCCTTGTTAGGTGTTTTCATATTATCACGGCAAACCGTCAGCGCATTGTAACTCTTACTCTTATGAACATTTGTCAGCTTTTGTAGTTTTTTAATTAGTTTAGCCGAATCACTCGCAGGTATAGTATTATTTGAATAAACGCTATCTATAAGCAAACGCAATTCGCTTGTATCAAACAGCCTGCTTCTCAGATAATAGCCTTCTTTATTTTCTTTAAATAAAGAAACATCAAAGCCTGCCAGATTTAACGCATCACAACAGTCAGAGACAGTACGGCGGTCAATATCTCTGCCGTAAAGCTGTATCATTTTTGATTTGATGTCTTTCATACTCAGGATATTATCCCCGTCGGAATAATCCCATAAAATTTTCAGTAAACAGATTATATTAGCTTTAGGTGATGACATAGCTTCCTCCGAAAAATACTTTAATCGTTCAACTGCATTATATTATATCATAACATAAAATCCTCCAACAATATTAATAAATTTATAAATTAAACTTATCTGTTACTCCATTCAGCTCGGTCAAATCCCTCTTAACATAATACATCTCTGTGATTTCAGAGGTTGTATGTACGAGGAGGTCTGCAACCTGTCTTGGAGTTAAGAATTTTATTGAACCGTCAGGCTGCGTTATGCCGTTTACAAGATTTGTCGTAAATGTATGGTGCAGCGAATGTATTCCTACTGAGTAAGATACCTGAAATATGCAATTTCTTAACCGTATTGTAACTACGGACTTAACGTAAAGGTTGAACAGAAATGAACTACAGATTTTGTTCCAAAGTTTGTTAGATTCAGTGGAAATATTCAATAGCAACGAAATTGTCATCATCAAAATTATTGATAAAATTAGAAAAATTCGGAAATTATGCACCCAAATCAAACAATTAACTGTTTTTATAAATAGAAGTGCTTTATAACACAAAAGAGAGGGTGAGAATTATTATGAACAAACCGACGGAAAAGATGTAAATAAGATGTGTAAAATGATTTATTCGGTGCTTCCCAAAATTCATTTTTTTGCTGACAAAAATATTATACGAGGAGAGATTAAAATGAAAAGAATCTTAGCGTCCATTCTTGTTGTTTTGCTTATGATGAGTACGGCTGCTGTATCAGTCGTAGCGGCAGAAGACAATGCCCTTAGTGTATCAGACGGGACTACAATATCGTTCAACACCACACCGGCACTATATGCTCACGGCGTTCTTAATTCCGCCGACACCGAGGCGTGGCAGTCGTGGCAGAGTGAGCATACTGAAAATTTAAAAGAGACCAATTCATCTGTAAAATATTTCTTTTTGCCGGTATCAGCCGATAACAGCAAGGCTGATATTTACAATGCCTATTCTGAACCTGTAACTGTAAACGGCACGGAAATTGCTGCAGGCGAAACAGCTCAGATTAACTATGAAGTCGGCAAAAGCTACAGTGTTACTGCTGACAACAAAACCTACACCCTGAAGTTTATGAAATCAAATGCAGAGGCAGGAATATATATCAATAATTCAGATGCAGACGGCAACGGCACAAATCTTTCGACCTATCTTAACATGGATAAGTCGAGAAGTGCTGCGGCAACAGGAGCAATCGTAGAGCCTGACGGAAGCGTTGACAATACTTCAATCAAAAAGATTAAAGGCAGAGGCAACACAACCTGGACAATGCCTAAAAAGTCGTACAATATTACATACAGTGATAATGTAAGCATTGCAGGAATGAGTAAGGGCAAAAAATATTCAATCCTTGCAAATTATCAGGATGATTCTCTTTCAAGGAACAGATTTCTCTATGACCTTTCAGACGCTGTAGGTATGCCCTACGCTTCTGATTCATGTTATGTTGATTTTTATGTCAATGGATTTTACTGGGGTTCTTATCAAATGTGCGAGAAAATCGAGGTTGGCAAAAACAGCCTGATTAATGATATTGATGATGAGGCATATCTTAATGAAGACGGCACGGTGAATGCCGATTTTCCATTTGTATGTGAAATTGACCCTAATGCAACAGACGGTAAGGATTACTATGTAACCTGTGCAGACTCAATAAAAGTTACAATTAAATCACCTGAACTTAATGAAGGCGATACAGGCTATAATGAAGTTAAAGCATATGTAAAGAAAAAATTCAATAATTTTTATTTTGCTGTATCCGGTTATAAAGATATTTCAGAGATTGCAGATGTTGATTCTGTTGCAAAGCTGTATCTTATAAATGAAATAGGTAAAAACTGGGATTCAGGCGTTTCAAGCTTATTCTTTACCTGGAAACAGGATGAAAACGGTACATATAAATTCTTCGGCTCACCGGTATGGGATTATGACAATTCACTCGGCAATGCCAAAGGTGTCAGCGAGGAACTTCAGTCTATGAGTGTTGACGATTACGAAGAATATACCGGTTGGTGGTGTAAACACAAGTTTAGTTATGGTGGCTCATGTAATTTAATAGCCTGCATTTCAAAAAATGATTATGTTCTTAATGCCATACCGCAGATATGGTTTGAAGATTTTGTTCCAGTACTCAACGATTTCTTCGGTAAAACGGATAACGGCATTATGAAGTCATACAAACAGTATTACAGCCTTATCGCAGATAGTGCAGAAATGAACTATCAGAGTGGTTGGGAGTTAAAAACAAGTAACAGCTGGATTGCCGACCATACAAAGCTGACAACAGCAGAATATGATTCAGATGCTCACAAAATGATGACAACAGCTAAAAAGACATATAATTATAATTTTAACGGAATGTTTGACTATGCAGTTGATTGGATGCAGGGCAGAACTGCATGGCTGAGTGAGCAGTTCTATCCTGAAAATGTTCAGGCAGAATACATTTTGGGTGACACTGACCTCGACGGTGAAATAAGTATTACTGATGTAACCTTGATTCAGAAATACATTGCGGACAAAATACAGTTTGAAAGCTCCCAGCTCAAGGTTGCTGACATTACAGAAGATAAGAACATCAGTATTGACGATGCAACAGATATTCAGAAATACCTTGCAGGCTTATCTTCTAAGCTTGGGGAGTATTTTAAAAACCGGATTCCATCAAATATTTCATCTGAAATTGCCGATGAGATCAAAGAAGATGAACGATTTGGAATTTATGACAGTTATTACCATGTCAGAATTTCACTTCTGAGTGACAACAATAGCGCATTGGCTGAAGATATTATTAAGAAATATCTGTCAAAAGATTATTATTATACCTATGATGCTGAAAAAGGATATATTGATACATCATTACCAAAGGAAACATTGCTGAATATTGCAAACGCTTACGGTGACAGCGTTTACATATCATACCCTGTATATGAGCAGGAATGGGGAATTGTAAGCGAACAGCTGCTTGCTGATATGGAAAATGCTTCTGATACGGATGAATTTCTTGTAAGTATCTCTTTTAGTGATGTTATTGATATCAACGATTTTCTCTATACATATCTCGGTAATCCGGACAAGTATCTTTATAATAGTGAATACAACGAGCTGAAAGTGTGCGCAACCAAGGCACAGCTTGTTGCACTTAACGAAGACCCGAACGGCTATTGTATCTACTATTTCGCATCAAATAGTGGAATTGAATATGGATTTGTTGACGGCTATCTTGCTGAAAGAGTAAATAATGCAAGTCCAAATCAGAAGTTCAATGCAGTAATTATTTTATATGATTTTGATAAAGAAAGCTTTTCTTATAATTCCCAGCGCAACAGAATTATTAAGAATTATTTTAGTAACACATCACGCTATAATTATGATGATTTTCAGGGTTGTATCTTTATTGCAGCTACAAAAGAACAGTTGCTTGCATTAAACGAGAGTGAAGAGCATATCTGTATTACAGAATATTCCGAATAATAAAACCACAGATATTTAGCAAACTATCCCTTGCCTTCTCCTCGGTAAGGATATCGGATATCGGATTTCGCATTGTTGTAATTTCATATCAAATAAAAAGTGTGTAAGTTAAAAAAACAGCTTGCACACTTTTTGCATTTGCGGATAAGTATGATACAATAAAAAAAGGAAAGAAAAGGAATGAATACTAAAACCTAATTAAAATCTAAAAATTTGCACCCAAATCAAACAAACAGTTGTTATTATTAATAGAAGCGCTTCACAATACACAAAAGAGAGGGTGGGAGTATTGAAGGACAAACTTTTGCTGAAACTGAAAAAACACGACGAAAAAGCATTACAAGCT
>CALYYZ010000094.1 GCA_945607165.1 uncultured Ruminococcus sp.
CTCTTATTGCGTAAGCCTCACAAGTATAACAATACCTGACAGCGTTACAAGCATTGGCAGTTCTGCTTTCTCTTGTTGCGTAAGCCTCACAAGTATAACAATACCTGACAGCGTTACAAGCATTGGCAGTTCTGCTTTCTATTATTGCAAAAGCCTCACAAGTATAACAATCCCCGATAGTGTTACAAGCATTGGTGATTGGGCATTTGAGGTTTGCACAAGCCTTGAAAGTATAACGATCCCTGACAGCGTTACAAGCATTGGCACTTATGCTTTCCATAGTTGTGAAAGCCTTACAAGCATAACAATCCCCGACAGCGTTACAAGCATTGGCGATAGTGCATTTGAGGATTGCACAAGCCTTACAGATGTTTATTATTCCGGAAGCGAGGAGGAGTGGAATCAAATATCCATTGGCTTTGCTAACAGCTACTTAGAAAATGCAACAATCCACTTTAACAGCAAAGCTCCCTTGCCGATGGGCGATGTAAACTCCGATGGTAAAGTCAGCATAGATGATGCAACAGATATTCAAAAGTATCTTTCTCAAATAGTTGAGATAAATAGCGATCAAAAGATTGTAGCTGATGTTAATAGCGATGGAATTATCGACATTGATGATGCAACTCAAATTCAAAAATATCTTGCACAACTTATTCCTTCACTCGGTTAATATGTTTAAAAATCCTATCCGGCTATTGCAGTCAGATAGGATTTTTACTTTATAGGAAATTGCTCGGTCCGGAGCCATAATCGTGGTAACATCAAATACGATTGATGCCTGTTGTCTGTCTGCAACCGCCGCTAATTCATACTTGCCGTTCTTTTTGGGAATTTCAATGTATGCAGTGTTAAACTGCCTGTATCCGTTAGGTTTTAAAATGCCGAACAGGTCACGAATAATCTGCTCCTGCCAGTCCATAAGCTCGAACCGTTTACCCGCCCAAGTACTTTTTGTGTGGCACAGGCTTTCAATAAAGGCAACGGCAAAGTCAGCGTATTCCTTATCATAATAGCTGTCCTTTGCTTTAAATTTTGTCGGCTTGTAATTTTTAAGTTTTCTCAAAATCTCACCTACGACAGGGCGTAAAAAAAGAG
This sequence comes from uncultured Ruminococcus sp., assembly GCA_945607165.1. GTDB lineage: Bacteria > Bacillota > Clostridia > Oscillospirales > Acutalibacteraceae > Ruminococcoides. Next base: position 1,099 of record CALYYZ010000094.1, read on the forward strand.
CAACCCAAAAAAGGTTACTCCTTGAATTTAATTAGTAGATAAACTTGAAGTTGTCTGTCTGATTTCTTCGTCAAATTTTTCATAGAATACTATATCCATTTTTTCGTTTATATGCTCAACCTTTCCAGTTTGAACATATCCCATTTTCTCATATAGATGTAGATTTCCCTTTTCTTGTAAAATTGTATCCAAACACCAATGGTCAGAACCATATATATTTTCAAGTTCAATCATTGCTTGTTGAGCATATCCTTTATTGCGAAATTCACCCATAATCCAAATTGGCGAAATTCTTTTTCTACTTCCATCGTTTTTATTAACTATTCGTACTGCACCAACAACTATATCATTCTCAACGATATAATAATAAGTTGTCCAAATGATGAGAGAATTTGTAAGAAGTCATAATTTCATCTCAACAGATAAAGTTATAGCAACGATGAAAGATACGTTTAATATAACTTTCATCAATTCCAGTCTTTTTTAAATTGCACCACTTACATACACTCCGTCTGCTTGAAACAGAAGTATATCATATTATAAAAATTAAGGAAACACTGATTTAATCAGTGTTTCCTTAAGGAGTTATTTGCTGTTATTTTCAATGGAATCAGTCTTGTAAATGAAATCGACCTTGCCGTCCATATCATCGGAAATTCCGCTGTAGCTCTTGTAGTGTGAAGAAACCTCCGAAACAGCCTTTAGTCTGCTTACGAGTCCATTTATGTTACCGCCTACAGCGTCAACAAGCACGCCTATTCCATCTTCTTTAAACTTTTTAAGTCCATCGTTAAGCGACATTGAGCCTTCTTTGAGCTGTTTTACTCCGCTCACAAGAGCTCTGCTGCCCTCTTTGAGTGAGGCAATGCCCTGAGCAAGAGTCTTTGCTCCGCTGTTAAGCTCGCTTGTGCCGTTTTTGAGCGATTGTGCGCCGCTTTTAAGAGAACTTGAACCGTCCTTTAATGTTTTAGTACCGTCTTTGAGTGTGACAGAACCGCTCTTTAGCTGTCCTGCTCCGTCTTTAAGAACACCCGAGCCGTCCTTTAAAGCATATGTTCCGCTGAGAATAAGCTGTGCTCCTGCGTTAGCCTTGTCAACGCCGTCGGTGTAGGTAAGCACTCCCTGATAAAATTTATTGTAGCTGTCGAGCTGTTCTTTGAGTGCAGAAAGTGATCGCTTGCCTGCGCTTGCTTTTTCGACAGCAAATCTTATCTGACTCTGCACCTCGTCGCTCTGCATATTTGTATCAATAAGCGACTGAATCTGACTTTGTGTGTTGCTGTCAATTGTTGACTGAATCGAAGACGAGCTCATCTGAGTTGATACTGCGGTGTTAATCTGCACCTGTACCTTGTCGGGAATCTGTCCCGACGCTACGGCAGAATCGTACTGCTCGGCGGTCATTGAGTACCCTGCCGACGCTAAAACACCCTCTGTAACCTGCTTTCTGACTGCTGACTCAACAGCCTCTCTTATTACATTCTTCTGGCTGTTCACCGCAGCCGTTACGGTTTCAAGTGCAGTATTGTACGCAAGAGTTTTCACGCTCTCCTCGTTTAACGAGCCGATTAGCTTATCAAGCACCTGAGCGTAGTTTGAAATTGTCAGCTTATCAGCCTTAAGTCCTGCTGCGGCAATCTGAGTATCTGCTGTTGCAAGTAGTGTATCAAACACCTGCTTTGCACCCGAATTGAGCGACTCGCTGTTGTCTGAAATCGTATTAAGTCCCGATGAAAGCGTTGCCACATAGCCCTGCAACTGCGAGATACCCGAATCAAGACTTACTGCACCATCGTTAAGTGAGATTACACCGCTGTCGAGCAAATTTGCACCGTCTTTAAGCGTTCCCACACCGTTGTCAAGGTCCTTTGCACCGCTTGCAAGTGCACTGGCACCGTTGTCAAGCTCTTGTGCACCGCTGCTGATTTTTTCTGCTCCGTCATAAAGCTGTTCAACGCCTTCAATCAACTCTCCCGACTTGTCAAGAAGAGTTTTAAGCCCGTCGTACAACTGTGATGAACCGTCAATAAGCTGATCTGCGGCATCAGTCAATTCATCAAGAGAGTCTGACAACGCATCGATCTTATCGTCAACCTTAGAAAAATCAATATCGCTGAACATATCGTTTGCGGCAAGCGTAAAGCTTGTTGCAAGCTCAAAATTCTTTACGTCAGCTGTTATCTCAACATAATCGGGAATTTCAAAATCCTTGCTGTCTATGCCTAGATTTGACTGCATTCCGGGGAGTGCAAAACCTGCAACGAAGGTATGACTACCGTCATTGACAACCTTGCCGTTTGAAACCTCAACATTTCTGAAAACATCGTTGTCGAGCATCATACCCGTAAGCATTACAAACGGAACGTAGATTTCTTCTACCTTGCCGTCAATTTTTATTTTCTCCGACTGTCTGTTCGTGTAGTCAAAGCGGATTTTCACCTTGCCGCTCTGACCTGCAAGCTTATCTGCTGAAATCTTTTTGCCGTCAAGCGTATAGCTTACCGAAAGTCCGACAGGAAGTTCCGACTTTCCCGTACCCTGATAGTAAATGTCATTTCCGTCTGCGCTCCACTCGTACATATTGTTTTCGTTTACTGTGTAAGTTTCGTCGCCTTTTACATTTACAATATTATCAAGATTTGAAATATCTCCAAAGCTCTTTGCCTTTGCGGTATTTTTAATCCAGTCGCTCACGATAACCTTTTTGGGTGAACCGTCTGCGTTTGCAATTATGTAAACCGTTTCATTCTTTGAAAGCTTTTTGGTTTTGTCCTCCGAAGCGTTTTTTGCGGTTGAAGAATTGTCCGAAATAGTTGTATTCGTTGTTTCAGTATCCGTGCTCTTTGCACCTGCCGAATATGACGCAACGCCAATTGTGCAGCAAAGAATTGTAAGACTCAAGACGCCTGAAAGCACCTTTGGCATATATTTTTTTAAGTTACTCATTTACAGTTACCTCCGTATTATTTTTCTTTGACTTAAAGCCCAATGTTGTCGCTCCGATAACCTTATCAAACAGCATAAACATTGCAGGCAGAATAAGAATTACACAAAGTGCGCTGATTATTGCTCCCCTTGCCATAAGTGCGCAAAGCGAGCCTATCATATCAACGTCGGAGTAAATTGCAACACCGACCGTTGCGGCAAACAAGCCCATTGCACTGACTATGATTGACGGTATTGAGGTTTCAAGCGCAGTAGTGACAGAAGTCCTTTTATCGTTGCCGAGCGAGCGTTCCTTTTTATATCGTGTAGTCATTAGTATTGCATAGTCAACTGTTGCACCGAGCTGAATTGTACTTATGCATATCGGTGCGATAAACGGCAGTGACTCGCCCATATAGTGCGGCAAGCCAAGGTTGATGAATATTGCAAGCTCAATTACTGCAACAAGGATAATCGGCAGGCTTATACTCTTTTCAACCACTGCTATGATTAAAAAGATAGCAATAATCGAAATCATATTTACAACCTGAAAATCAACCGAAGTGATATCAATCAAGTCGTTTGTGCAAGCCGCCTCACCAATCAGCAGACCTTCATCGTCGTATTTTCTGATTATGCTGTTAAGCTGTTCTATCTGCGTACTTACCTCGTCGGAAGCAGTCTGATATTCCGAGTTTATCAGCATAAGCTCCCACCTGTCGCTTTTAAGAATACTTGTAACAGATTCGGGCAGAATTTCCTCGGGGACAAGCGAGCCGACTACGCTTTCAAGTCCGAGAACGTATTTTACGCCGTCTACATTCTCCATTTCTTCAGTCATTTTACGCACCTGCTTTGCAGGCAATTTTGAGTCGGTCAGCACCATGTGAGTAGTACCCACGCCGAACTCCTCTTTGAGCTTTGTATTTGCTATTACATTTGACATATCCTCGGGCAGGCTCTTTGACAAATCGTAGTAAACCTCGTTGTTTGTGTTGCTGTAGCCGTAATATGATGGATAAATTATCATTGCAAAAAGAATAAGAAAAACGGGGAAAATTTTAATGATACCTTTTGCAAGCTTTTTCGTTGACGGAATCAGCGACCTGTGCATTGTCTTTTCAAGCGGCTTGTCGAGTACGAGAATGAGCGATGGAAGAATTGTTACACAGCCGATTACACCGAAGATTACGCCCTTAGCCATAACGATTCCGAGGTCACGTCCGAGCGTAAAGGTCATAAAACAGAGTGCGATAAAGCCTGCAACAGTTGTTATTGAGCTTCCGAGTACTGACCGTGTTGTTTCCTTGATTGCAACAGCCATTGCGCTTTTGTGGTCGCCGTAAATCTTCTTTTGCTCTCCGTAGCTGTGCCACAAAAAGATTGAATAGTCCATTGTTACGGCAAGCTGAAGAATGGCAGACAGAGCTTTTGTAATGTACGAAATTTCACCGAGGAAGTAGTTTGAACCGAGGTTCATAAGTATTGCCATTCCGATACTTGCAAGGAAAACAAACGGGATAATCCAGTTATCCATAAATATCATCATTGCAACAACGGCAAGAATTACTGCGATTGCAACATAGATTGCTTCCTGTTCTTCACACAAATCTCTCAAATCGGTTACCATTGCCGATATGCCCGAAACAAAACACTGCTCACCTGCAACAGCTCTAATTTGCGTTATAGCGTCCATAGTTTCATCAGCCGAGCTGGAAGTGTCAAAGAACACCGCCATAAGCGTTGAATTGTCTGAATTGAACGCATCGTAGAATTTGTCGGGAAGCACCTCCATAGGGATTGACATATCAGCTATGTCATCATACCAGAGTACGGTGACTACATGATCAATCTCCTTAATTTTTTCTTCGGTTCTGACAATGTCCTTTTCGTTCATATTCTCAAAAATCAGAAACGAAAACGCACCCTTGTCAAAATCATCAAGAAGGTAATCCTGTCCCTTTATAGTGTCAAGACTATCGGGAAGATAATTGAGCATATCATAATTGACACGTGTGAATATCATTCCCAGCACCGACGGAATGAGAAGCATAATTGTGACAATCAGAATTGCTATGCGGCTTTTTACAACCGCTTTTCCGAATTTCATCTTCAATTACTCCTTACCTGTATTTTCTTGTCTTAAGGAAGCACTGATTAAATCGTTTGTGCATATTGCGCCGTCAGATTTTTCGTCAGATTGTCCGAAATTTTGCGCGCAGGCTGACGCCTGTGTGCAGAATTTTGGGCAATATGGCGGAAAATATACAAGCAAGATGTGCAAACAGCTTTTATGCGTGATTTAATCAGTGGTTCCTTAGTATTTTATTGAATAAACAGACAAAATAAAATAGACACAAAAAAAATCGTGCCTTGTTTTTAGGCACGAAAGCAAATCTGACTAAAAAAACAGACACCTTGTTTGAGAACCCGAATGTCTGTTTAATATATATTATTATGTTATTTTTTTGAGCTGTTCTTAAACGCATTTTCCATTGAGCCGTCAAAAAGCTCGCAAATTCTGCGCAGTTTGATACATAAATCATACTTCATTCCGCCGCAAAGCCAGTCAAGCACAAAACCTACCAGCAGGCTTTTGTAATACATTGCGATAACATCTTTATCGTCATCACTTATGTTATAGTTTCCCGAAACGGCGTCTATGTACCTTGCAACAGCGTGCCGAGTTACCCTGTTCAGATACTGCTCAAATAATTCCCTGTTTGCCGAATTGTAAATGTGCATCATAGCTGTCTTGTTTTCCATGGCAAAGTCAATTGCCGAAAGCAGACAGTCAAAAATTGTATCAGACTCGGTCTGCGACTGTATAAGCTTGTCTGTCTCCTCGGTAAAAATTTCCTCAATAAGCGACGGAATATCATTGAAGTGATAGTAAAAAGAGTTGCGGTTGATTCCGCAGTCCTCAACAATATCTTTAACCGTAATTTTACTCAACGGCTTTTTATTCAGCAGTTTCATAAAAGAAATCTTGATTGCGTATTTTGTAAAAGAAGGCATATTTCTCACCCGAAAAACAATGTTTATATTATATTAAATAATAGCATAAAATCTCCGATTTGGCAAGAATTGTACCTCTGTTAAAATCAATAATCATAATACTTCTTTTCCGGAGATGAAAAAAAAAACA
>CALYYZ010000095.1 GCA_945607165.1 uncultured Ruminococcus sp.
CCCCTGTACCAATATAGTCGAGAATCCGCCTTTGGTCATTGAAATTATTTGTCGAAATATATGCTTTACCGCTTAAAATGATTCCGATTGTGTCATCTTCCGGTGAAAATATTGTAATAATTTCGCCCCTCTTAAAATCTCTGAAAACAGGTGAAAAACACTCCGAAAGCCCCATTATTTCAGCGTTTGTGAGGTCGGATACCGGTCTGATTTCATACATTACAACCACTCCATAATGTGTGTCATTTTTTACTCTAATACTATATATAGTTATCATATCACAAAACTGTTGCTTGTGCAACAGTAAATTAATGATTATTGCTGTATAATTAATCCTGCACGAAAGTTTTGAAATTTATTATCTCTTATACTAATACCCAATAAAAGAAGACAATCTTTGCGGTCTGATTTCTATCAGTAATTAGTATTATTCTATTCTACAAATAACAAGGAAGGTATATTTTATGAAAATAATCAAGCGAAACGGCTCGGAGGAAATATTTAATATTGATAAAATAATCAATGCCGTTAAAAAGGCAAATAACTCCGCCGAGACTCGTTTTCTTACCAATGAACAGATTTATGATATTGCAGACTATGTTGAATACAAATGCAATAAGATGAAAAGAGCAGTTTCCGTTGAAGAGATTCAGGATATGGTTGAGGATCAGCTTATGGCAAAGGGTGCGTTTGAGCTTGCCCGCAGATATGTAAGATACCGCTACAACCGATCACTCATCAGAAAGGCTAACACCACCGACAACAGAATTCTTTCACTTATCGAGTGCAACAATGAAGAGGTAAAGCAGGAGAATTCAAATAAAAATCCCACTGTAAACAGCGTTCAGCGTGACTATATGGCAGGTGAAGTCAGCCGTGACCTTACCCGCAGAATGCTTTTGCCGCCCGATATTGTCGAGGCAGACAAAGAGGGGCTTATCCATTTTCATGACTCTGACTATTTCGCACAGCATATGCACAACTGCGACCTTGTAAATCTTGAGGATATGCTGCAAAACGGTACAGTGATAAGCGATACTCTCATTGAAAAGCCCCACAGCTTTTCAACCGCCTGCAATATTGCTACTCAGATTATAGCTCAGGTTGCAAGCAATCAGTACGGCGGTCAGAGCATAAGCCTTGCTCACCTGGCTCCGTTTGTCAGATTTCAAGAGAGAAAATCCGCAAAGAGGTAATTGCGGAAATGCAGGAGCTTGAGGTTGACATCAGCGAGGACAAGCTTAACGAGACCGTAGAAAAAAGACTTCGCAAGGAAGTAAACAGAGGTGTTCAGACCATTCAGTATCAGGTGGTTACTCTGCTTACAACAAACGGTCAGGCTCCCTTTGTTACCGTGTTTATGTATCTCAACGAGGCAAAAAGCGAGCAGGAAAAGTATGACCTTGCAATGATTATTGAGGAAACCCTCAAGCAGCGCTATCAGGGCGTTAAAAATGAGGACGGTGTGTGGATTACACCCGCATTCCCTAAGCTTATTTATGTTCTTGAAGAGGATAACATCTCCGAAGACAGCAAGTATTGGTATCTTACCGAGCTTGCCGCTAAATGTACGGCAAAAAGAATGGTGCCCGATTATATTTCCGAAAAGGTTATGCTTCAGAATAAAATTGACAAAAACGGAGAAGGCCACTGCTACACCTGTATGGGTTGCCGCAGCTTCCTCACTCCCTATGTCAATGAGGACGGCAAGCCTCAGTATTACGGACGCTTTAACCAGGGTGTTGTAACTGTAAATCTTGTTGATATCGGTCTCAGTGCAAACCGTGATCTTGTGAAGTTCTGGAATATATTTGACGAGCGTATGGAGCTTTGTCACAGGGCTTTGCAGTGCCGCCACGAAAGACTGACAGGCACACTTTCCGACGCAGCCCCCATTCTTTGGCAGTACGGCGCACTCGCAAGACTTAAAAAGGGTGAGACCATTGACAAGCTGCTCCACGGCGGTTACTCGACTATCTCGCTCGGCTATGCCGGACTCTGGGAGTGTGTATACAGCCTTATCGGCAAAAAGCTCACTGAGCCTGAGGGTAAGGAGCTTGGACTTCAAATTATGAAAAAGCTCAATGATTACTGCGCAATGTGGAAAAAGGCAGAAAACATTGACTACAGCATCTACGGTACTCCGCTTGAGAGCACAACCTACAAATTTGCAAAGTGTTTGCAAAAGCGTTTCGGTGTAATTAAGGGAGTTACCGACAGAAACTATATTACAAACAGCTACCATGTTCATGTAAGCGAAGAGATTAACGCTTTCGATAAGCTCAAGCTTGAGTCGGAGTTCCAGTCCCTGTCTCCCGGCGGCGCCATAAGCTATGTTGAGGTGCCTAATATGCAGAGCAATATTCCCGCTGTGCTTCAGGTTATAAAGTTTATCTATGACAATATTATGTATGCTGAGCTTAACACAAAGAGCGACTACTGTCAAGTTTGCGGATATGACGGTGAAATCGGTATTGTGGAAGAGGACGGCAAGCTTGTTTGGGAGTGTCCGAAGTGTCACAACCGTGATCAGGATAAGATGAATGTTGCAAGGCGCACCTGCGGCTACATCGGAACACAGTTCTGGAATCAGGGCAGAACACAGGAGATCCGTGAAAGGGTGCTCCATCTCTGATGAATTACGGTGAAATAAAGAATTTTGATATTGCTAACGGCGAGGGGGTAAGGGTGTCCTTGTTCGTTTCGGGCTGCACACATCACTGCAAAAACTGCTTTAATCCCGAAACCTGGAGCTTTGATTTTGGTAAGCCGTTTACCGAAAAAACCGAGCAGGACATTCTTTTGTGGCTTGCACCGGACTATATAGACGGTCTTTCGCTTTTGGGCGGTGAGCCGTTTGAGCCGGCAAACCAAAAATCGCTTTTACCGTTTTTGAAAAAGGTAAAACAGCAGTATCCGGATAAAACAATTTGGTGCTACACCGGCTATATTTTTGACAGCGAGCTGCTTTGCGAGAGTCGGGCAAGGTGCGAATACACCGATGAAATGCTTTCTCTCATTGATGTTCTTGTTGACGGTGAGTTCAAGCAGGAGCTTTATGATATCAGTCTTGCCTTTAGAGGTTCGTCAAATCAGAGAATAATTGATGTAAAAGCGTCGCTTAAAGAGAATAGGGTGATTCTTTATTCTGTGAAAAGCGGAAAAATATAATTGCTTCATATCGAGGTGTCTTGAATGGCACCTCGTTTTGTTTGCAGTACAGTAAAAAAAGTATAAGCTTAATATAAGCGGCAAATTATCCGCCTGTCCAAATTGCGTGTTTCCCTAATTTAGTATTATTTTTACAAATCAATGATTGAATTAATTTGAGCTATAATATATAATGTATATGGTATTAATGCTAATACCTAATAAAAAGCAGACAATCTTTGCGGTCTAAATTCCGCAAATATAAGCCTACTTTCTATCAGGAATTAGTATAATACTCCAGCAAATACTCAGTCGGAGGAATGAAAATGAGAAAAACAAAGATTGTTTGTACTATCGGTCCTGCCAGCAACAACAAGGAAACTCTCCTTGCGATGATTGACGCAGGAATGAATGTTGCACGAATAAATATGTCGCACGGAAAGTATGACGAGCTTGAGGTGCTTTTTGCAACCCTAAAAGATGCAATCAGCGAAAGCGGCAAGAATGTTTCTATTCTGCTCGATACAAAAGGTCCCGAGGTCAGAGTCGGCAGCTTTAAAAACGGCTCCGTAGCTCTCGAAGAAGGAAAAGAGTTTTTACTAATGAAGTCCTGCGTTGAGGGAGATGAAACCAAGGTTTCAATTTCATTTCCAAAGCTTGTAGATATTTTTATTTCAGAGGGAGAATCCGCAATCGGCAGAGAGCTTTTACTTGACGATGGTATAATTTCACTCATCGTAAAGTCGGTTGATGAGGATAAAATTACCTGTACCGTAAACAAAGGCGGAGTGCTTAAAAACCGCAAAAGCATAAATATTCCCGGCTATCATATCAATATGCCCTATGTAAGCGCACAGGACAGAAAGGATATTGAGTTTGGACTGTCTCACGGTGCAAATGTTGTTGCTGCATCCTTTGTCCGTTCGCATGAGGATGTATGCACCCTCAGAGATTTCATTGACAGCATAGGCTTTGATTATGTGGAGATAATTGCGAAGATTGAAAATCAAAGCGGTGTTGATGATATGGATTCAATTATGGACTATGCCGACGGAATTATGGTCGCAAGAGGTGATATGGGTGTTGAGATTCCGTTTATAAAGCTTCCCGAAATTCAAAAAACTCTCATCCGAAAATGTGTTGCAAGGGGTAAATATGTAATCACTGCAACGCAAATGCTTGAAAGTATGACAACCTCCCCCAGACCTACAAGAGCCGAAATCAGCGATGTTGCAAATGCCGTTTATGACGGAACAAGTGCAGTAATGCTCTCGGCTGAGTCGGCTGCCGGAAAGTATCCGGTTGAAAGCGTTAAGGCTCTTGACGCTATTTGTACCGAGGCAGAGATGAACGGAGAATTTACCGCCCTCCACGATTATATTGAAAAGCACTCGTGTAAGGATAAAAATGCAATAAGAGGCAGCATCTGCCGTGCGGCAAAGGATGTAGCCACAGCGGTCGGCGCAAAGGCTATTATTGTTGAAAGCGCAACAGGCAGGGTTGCCCGAGCAATGGTGCATTTTCGCCCGGATGTTCCGGTTATAGCGGTTGTTACCTCACAGCTTGTTTGCAGAAAGCTTTGCCTAAACTGGGGTGTAACAGCTCTTATCGGTGACGAAAAGATGACCTCCGATGCTATTACAAGGCAGGCAATGGAAAAGGCTCTTAGCACAGGACTTGTAAAAAAAGGTGATACGGTGGTCGTGCTGTCCTCAAACAGAACCTGTCCAACCTCCAGTACAGACTCTCTTAATGTGAGGATACTGTGATATGAGCAAGAGTAATATAGTATTAATCGGAATGCCCGGCTCCGGCAAAAGCACTCTCGGCGTTCTGCTTGCAAAGTCTCTTGGCCTCCATTTTGTTGATACTGACCTTATCATCAGCCGCAAGGCCGACGCAACGCTTCAGAATATCCTTGACTCTGACGGGCTTGATCGCTTTTTAGATCTTGAAGAAGAGGTAGGAGCTGAGCTGAAATGCGAAAAAACCGTAGTTGCAACGGGCGGTTCAATGGTGCTTTCCGACAAGGCGATGAAAAACCTTGCTTCTCAGGGCAGGGTTGTGTATATAAATGTTCCGCTTGATGAGATAAAAAGCAGGGTGACAAATATAAAAACCAGGGGCATAGCCTTTCGTAAGGGCGAAACCCTTGATGATGTTTACCGAGAACGCAAATTTCTGTATGAGAAATATGCCGATATTACGGTTGATTTTAATGATAGGGGAGTTGAAGCTGCGGTCGAAAGGATAATCGACAAGCTGAAATTATAAATATATTTCATATTTGGAAAAATAAATCAAACCAACACGCACACTTCCGTTTGCCATAAGCAGACGGGAGTGTCTTTTAGTAAAGAAAAATTCTTATTGTCAACTGCCTGACAAAAGTAAGTTGACAATAAAAGAAGTGTGTGTTAAAATAAACTCATAATTTATCGAGGTGATGAAAATAATGTCAGAAACAAAATTAAATTCAAAACAGTTAACTGCTGTGTCAATGGCACAAATCGCAGTATGTGCGGCACTCGTCTGTGTGTCTGCATTTATTTCTATTCCGATTCCCATAATACCTGTTCCTTTTACTCTTCAGGTGCTTATGGTAATGCTGATAGCTTTGATTTTAAAGCCCATCTACGCTCTTGCAGCTCAGGTTTTGTACACTCTCTTAGGATTAGTAGGCTTGCCTGTGTTTTCAGGAGGGAAGAGTGGATTCGGCGCAATAATATCTCCCACAGGCGGATTTATTATTGGATTCATTGCAGCAGTATTCCTTGTAAGTCTGCTAAAGGGCAAAAACCCCAATATCCTTCGTTACATACTTGTAAGTGTATTTGTGGGACTTCCGGTAATGTATATTTTCGGTATTGCAATGTTTATGCTGTATCTTGGAAAAGACCTCTGGACAGCAATAGTCAGCCTTACATCTGTGTTCTTCCTTGTTGATATTGCAAAATGTGTTATTGCTTCTGTATTTGCTTTCCTGCTTTCATATCCTCTCAAAAAGGCAAATATAGGATTTTAATTCATAGCAACACAAATTAGTTTTTCAGTAATTCCCGAAAATCTTTTAACGGACAGCCTTTTGGTTGTCCGTTTTTATGGCTCTAAAATTAATCCGTAAAACAGAAAGCGGCTGTCACAAAAATGGTGACAGCCGCATTTTATAATGCGTGTTATTAATGAGTATTATTGCCTATTAATCAAAGAACTTTGCGTGGATAGCGGCAACAGCCTTGTCAGCGTCCTTTTCATCAATGAGGACGGAAACCTTAATTTCACTTGTGCTGATCATCTGAATGTTAATCTGTGCGTCATAGAGTGCCTCAAACATCTTTGTTGCAACTCCTGCGTGGCTTTCCATACCTGCGCCGACAATAGAAATCTTGGCAACCTTATCATCATAAAGAATATCAGAGGCACCGATGTTGTCCATATAATCCTTCAGGCACTCAACAGCCTCTGCACCTCTGTCCTTTGCAACAGTGAAGCTGATATCCTTTTTGCCGTCGTGACCGATTGACTGAAGAATGATGTCAACATTAATATCCTTCTTAGAAAGCTTTGAAAATATTTTAAAAGCAAAACCGGGAGTGTTGGGAACACCGGTAATTGAAATTCTTGCAACCTCTGTATCCTTGGCTACTCCGCTGATTAACATTTTTTCCATTTTTGTTTTCTCCTTTACTATTGTACCCGAAGCCTTAGCCATACTTGAAAGCACTTCAAGCTCGATATTGTATTTCTTTGCCATCTCAACCGAACGGTTGTTAAGTACCTGAGCGCCGAGCGTAGCAAACTCAAGCATCTCATCATAGGAAATTTCCTTTAGCTTGCGAGCGTTCTTTATCTTTCTTGGGTCAGCTGTGTAAACGCCCTCAACATCAGTGTAAATCTGACATAAATCTGCGTGCATTGAAGCAGCAATGGCAACTGCGCTTGTGTCCGAGCCGCCCCTGCCCAGCGTAGTGATAT
>CALYYZ010000096.1 GCA_945607165.1 uncultured Ruminococcus sp.
GCTGTTTCTGCGGCAAATGATAAAGGTGTAAATTATCAGTCTTATGCAGCTAAACTTGACCGAACTACATATAGCGGCAGCGATCTTGGTGCAGTATACACCAAGGATGCCACAACCTTTAAGGTTTGGTCGCCGAATGCATCGTCTGTCAAGGTGAATATTTTTGAGCACGGCAGTGATTCAGAGGGCGATTCAGGCTCTATTGAGTCAAGATCTCTCGTGCTTGATAAAGCAACCGGTGTTTGGTCCTGTAAAATCAGGGGAGATCTTTCCGGCAAATACTATACCTACACCGTAAAACACGGAAAAACCGAAAAGCAAACCTATGATATATACGCAAAGGGCTGCGGAGTTAACGGCAAACGCAGTATGGTGGTTGATTTCAGCAAAACAAATCCTGCCGGCTGGGAGGATGACAGGCATGTGCTTGTTTCAAATCAAACAGACGCTTCTGTTTGGGAGATTTCCGTTGCCGATTTTTCGTCCTCTGCGTCAAGCGGAGTAACCGAGGCTAACCGAGGAAAATTCCTCGCCTTTACAGAGGAAGGAACAACGGTTGACGGGGTAGAGGGAGCCGCCTCAACCTGCATTGATTATCTTAAAAAACTCGGTGTAAAATATGTTCAGATTATGCCCTTCTATGATTTCGGCTCCGTTGATGAGAGCAAGGATATAATGAAGCAGTATAACTGGGGCTATGATCCCGTTAATTATAACTGTCCCGAAGGCTCATATTCCTCAAATCCTAAGGACGGCTATACCCGAATCAAGGAATGTAAGCAGATGATTCAGGCTCTCCATAATGCAGGCATAGGCGTTATTATGGATGTTGTCTACAATCACACATACTCAACAGATTCTGCTTTTCAGCACCTTGTTCCAAACTACTACTACAGAATGAATGATGACGGAACATTCTCAAACGGCTCGGGCTGCAGCAATGATACTGCTTCTGAGCATCTTATGTTCCGAAAATATATGATAGACTCGGTGACCTATTGGGCAAAGGAGTATCACATTGACGGTTTTAGATTCGATTTGATGGGACTGCACGATGTGACTACAATGAATGAAATCCGAAAGGCACTCGACGGTCTTTATGCAGATGGCAGCGGTCAAAAAATAATTATGTACGGCGAGGCTTGGGATATGCCGACCCGCTGTGATGAAGGAACCGTAATGGCTAACCAAAAGAATCTGACTAAGCTTTCAGCCCGCATCGGAGCTTTTGACGATACAGTCAGAGACGCCATTAAGGGCAGTACAGCCGGAGTGGATAGGGGCTTTGTTCAGGAGGGATCCTCAAGAGCTAACTTGAAAATAGGAATTGCAGGTCAGTCTCGTGATTTATCCGGCTGGGCAAAATCTCCTTCACAGTGCGTAACATATGCTTCCTGCCATGATAATCTCTGCCTTTATGACAAGCTCGTTGATTCTGTTTGCGGCAGAAACAGCGAGTACAGAAAGAGATATGAAGATCTTGTTGAAATGAACAAGCTTTCTGCTGCAATAGTAACAACCTCACAGGGAATACCGTTTTTCTTAGCCGGCGAGGAATTTTGCCGAAGTAAGGACGGCGATGAAAATTCATATGCCTCCTCACGAGAAGAAAATATGATTGATTGGAACAACATTAATGAATACGCTGATGTTGTAGAATATTACAGAGGCTTGCTGAAAATTCGTGAGAACTTTGCTGCATTTTCCGATCACACCGCTGTAAGTGCCAATTCGCTCAGCTATCTGGAAAATGTACCCAAGGGTGTTACCGGATACACTATCAACAATACCGAACAGGGCAAGTGGAGCAAGATGTGCGTTATCTTCAACGGCTCTGAGCAAGAGGCAACGGTCAGCGTTGACGGTGAGTGGATTCGTATAGCCGACAATGAAACCGCCGGTCTTCGTAACCTCGGCGAGATTAAGGGCAGCGTAAAACTTACCCCGCACTCTGCCGCTGTTATGGTGGATAAGGCAAGCTATGAAAAAGCAGGAATCTCAGACGACGAAGGCGCTGTTGTAATAAGCTATTATGACAACAAAACAAAGGATCTGATTAAGAAGCAAACTGTCAGCGGTGAGCTTGGCACTGCCTACGATGTATCCCATATGATAGACAATCTGTCCTATGACCTAAAATCCACAGACGGTGAATCACAGGGTGTTTTTGACGAAAGCGTTCACCATGCGTCTGTCTATGTTGAAAAATTTGAGGGAGAAATGGGAAAGGTTGTGTTCAAGTTTGTTGACAGTGTTAACGGTACAGAGCTTGCTGACTCATACCTCATAAGAAACAGAGTCGGAGAGCAGTACTTTACCCCCGGTATTGTTTCAATAAAAAACTATTCACTTGTTCTTGATGAGCTTCCGTCAAATGGCGCAGGAAAGATAAAGTCGGGTGAAACAGTTGTAACTTATAAATATACCCGTGTAACAGATGATGCCGATAAATCGGTATGCATCGTAAATGCGGTTTATATGGACGATAACGGAAAGATTATTGAGAAAAAGACAATAAAGGGTAAACAGGGCGAGTCGTATTCCTTGCCTGAAAACGAATACGAGGATATGTCCTTGATACAGGTTCCCGAAAACTCAAACGGATTCTTTACCAAGGGAGAAATAAATGTTGTATTCAACTATTTAACAGTAGACAATCCCTTGGAAACAATGTTGGTTTATGTCTATATCGGAGTCGGAGTTATTTTTGCCCTCTGTATAGCGTCTGCCTTTTATTCACGCTACAGAGCAGTCAGAAAGTTCCGTGAAAATATAGATGTTGAAGAATAAGGTAGTTGTTTCCGCTTTGCGGAATAGATTATAAAAAAACAAGGAGGAATATATTTATGAAAACTACAAAGAAGCTTATCTCTGCAGCTCTTGCTGTTTGTATGCTTGCTTCAACGAGTGTTGTTTCAAGCTTTGCAGCAAATGTAGAAGATGCTTCAACCGGTGCTGATGTTGCCGCTGATTCAGTTTATACACAGGCCTGTGAAGCAATCGACAGCGAGTATGCATACACAAAGCGTGACCTCGGTGCTACCTATTCTCCCGAGTCAACCACCTTTAAGGTATGGGCTCCTACAGCAACAGAGATAAAAGTTAACCTTTACACCAGAGGCTCAGATCATGAGGAAGGTGCTGAAGATTTAGACACATATGATCTTGAAAAGCTTATGGATGGCGAAAAGTGGACTGGTGTTTGGACAGCAACTTTGGAGGGTGACTTTAAAAACATATACTACACATACACAGTTACTGCTGCAAACACAACAGGAACAAAAACAACAACCAAGGAAACACAGGATGTTTACTCTGTTGCAACAGGTGTAAACGGCAAGCGTTCAATGGTATGTGACCTTGATTCTACCGATCCCGAAGGATGGGAGAACGACAACCATGTACTCCTTAACGAATCCACTGATTCTTCAGTATGGGAGCTTCACATTAAGGACTTCTCCTACGATCCGGCTTCAGGTGTTTCTGAGGCTAACAGAGGAAAATATCTTGCATTTACCGAGAAGGGCACAACTCTTAACGGTGAGGGCAATATTTCAACCTGTATTGATTATCTCAAGGAGCTTGGCATTACAACAGTCCAGCTCAATCCCTTCTATGATTTCCAATCAATCAACGAAGAAGGCTCAAACGCTCAGTTCAACTGGGGCTATGATCCTCAGAACTACAATGTTCCCGAGGGCTCATATTCTTCCAATCCCTATGACGGTAATGTCAGAATCAAAGAATGTAAGGAAATGATTAAGGCTCTCCATGACGCAGGCATTTCTGTTGTAATGGATGTTGTTTACAATCATACCTACTCAACCGACTCCTGCTTCCAGAACACTGTTCCGAACTACTATTACAGAATGACTAAAATAGGCGGTTTTTCAAACGGTTCAGGTTGCGGAAACGAGTGTGCAACAGAGCGCGCAATGTACAGAGATTATGTTATCCAGTCACTTCTCCACTGGGTAAACGAGTATCATATCGACGGCTTCCGCTTTGACCTTATGGGTATTATGGATGTTGAAACAATGAATATGATTAGAGACGCTCTTGATCAGGTAGATCCCCGAATCACAACTTGGGGTGAAGGCTGGACAGGCGGCAATTCGTATCACCCCACAAATACCTGCACAGGCGAGAAATTCTATCCTGCTACACAGGCAAATGCTGCAAAGCTCAACAGCAGAGTTGCTCTCTTCAATGACGGTATCCGTGACGGTATCAAGGGTAACTGTATGAACATCGCTAACCTCGGATTTGTTCAGGGCTCAAAGACTCTGGCTCCCGATGTTAAATACGGTGTAAGAGCTAACTCGGCAGGAAGAAACAAGTGGCTTGCAAATGCACCCTCACAGTGCGTAACATACGCAGCTTGTCACGATAATGCAACACTGTATGACCAAATTCTCGGCTCAACTGTGTTTGCTCCCTATGGCACACGAAACGCAGACGCTGTTAAAATGAACAAGCTTGCAGGTGCAATCGTTTACTCATCGCAGGGTATTTCGTTTATGCTCGCAGGTGAGGAAATGTGCCGCAGCAAGGACGGCGACACAAACAGCTACAAGTCAGCGGCTACTCTTAATATGATTAAGTGGCAGAATTTAGTTGATTATGCTGATGTTGTTTCCTACTACAAGGGAGTTATGCAGATCAAAGAGCATTTCACTCCTCTTACCTGTATGGATAAGACTTATCAGGATGCTTTTGTTTTCAACGGTACTATGAGAGGCTTAACAAATCAGATTGCCTTCACTGTTGCTAATGATACTCCCGGTGAGTGGAGCAAGATGGCTGTTATTTACAACAGTGATTCCAAAGCTGCCGATGTTACTCTCAAGGATACAACAACTACCGAGTGGGTTGTAATTGCAAACAACGAGTCAGCAGGTGTTGATAAGCTAGCTGAGGTAAGCGGATCAACCTTCACAGTTCCCGCTTATTCAGCATTAATCGCTGTTGATAAGGAGAGCTTTGAGACTGCCGGAATAAAGTCAAATATGGGCAAGGTCGTTGTAAACTATGTTTACGAAGACGGCGAAACAAAGCTTGATGATTCTGTTGTTCTCCAAGGCAGTGTTGGCACAGGCTATCAAACTTCTCCGAGTGCCGGCATCCCCAATACATATGAAGTAAAAGAGATTGTCGGTAATGCTTCAGGTAGATTTGCCGACGAGGACACAGTAGTGACATATGTATACAAGGATTATATCCCCGTTTCAATTCAGAAGGCTGACTTTAACGCAGACGGTTCCATTGATGTTATGGATGTAACAATGATTCAGAAGCACATTGTAAAAGATGCTGAAATTCCATCTTCTATGTCCGCTGACCTTAACTATGACGGAAATGTTGACATTAAAGATGCAACAATGCTTGCTTCACAGCTCGCCGGCTATCCCGTATCATCAGGTACAGTAGTAGTAAATCACTACTATACGGATGCAGAAGGACAACTCCAGACAATCACTCCTTCCGAAACAATAACAGGAAGAGTCGGAGATTCCTATACAACCAAGGACTTCAAGGTTGTTGGCTATGCTGCTAATCCCGAATTGATTCCTGAAAAGGCTAACGGATTTATTCCTTACGGTGAGGCTCTTGAAGTAAACTACTACTATGAGGCTTCAAGTCTTGACATTAAACTCCACTTCAAGCACAACGGCTCCGCTACATGGGCACCCACTCTCTGGATCTGGGGTTCCGATCTCAAGGGTGTAGATAAGTATAACTATACTCCCGATGATTCAGCTGCTTGGCCCGGTGTGAATGCTGAGGATGCTGACGGTGACGGTTGGTATGACTACAACTTCACATACCGTGGAGCAGGTACATACAATGTTATCGTATCTAACGCAGGCGCAACACAGACCATTGACTACAAGGGCTTTGTTGACAACGAGATTTGGGTAGTAATCGACGATTCAAAGCTTACATCAGGTGAATTCCTGACCTTCTATACAGATAATCCCGAAGTAAACCCTGACGCTCCTATAGCTACTCAGATTACAGTAGGCTGATTGAATTATTATTAGATAACTGTATAAAAGCAGAGGCTGACCCTTGCGGTCAGCCTCATTTCAATTCAAACAAGAAAGCGTGAGCTTCTTGTGCGTACGCTTTCTTTAGCCATCGTTCCTGCGTATTTAGAGTGCTGTTAAGAGGGATAACAAAATAGGGCAGCCGAAGCTGCCCTATATATATTTGTATATGCGTTATTTTGCCTTCCAGTTTTTGCTGTCCTCAATTTTGCTGCATGCCTCAGTACCCATCTTATAGTTAGTAACGCCGTCTGCTGTCCAAACAATGAGGTTATACATAATTAATCTTTTATCGGGGTCAAAATATCCAACGGTGTCGCTGCCCTCTTTTTTTGAAACAACCTCTTGTAAGCCCGAAAAATACCGGTCGTAATAATCCTTAACCTCTTGTTCACTCTTTTTTGTAGTGAGTCGAATAACCTGATTTCCGATCAGGTCGGTTTCTTCAATCAGAAAGTTAGTATCGTCAACGGTTTTCAGCTTAGCCTTATATCCGTCATCATAGCTGTATGGCAATTCATATCCATCGGCAGGAACGGGAGCAGACGATGGTTTCGATGAACAGGAACAAGCTGCTATGAGTGCAGTCATGCTAATTGCGAGTGCAGTACAAGATGCTCTTAATATAGCTGTTTTAATTTTCATATAAAAATCCCCTCGAAATATTACTGCCTTATAATTTTAATATATTTTTTATTTCTTGTCAACGCAAACTTTGCAAAATCTACATATTACCGTTTGAATATATTAACTTATTTGTATATTATTATCTAAGGAATCGCTGAATTTATCTTATATAGGCAGGAATTAGAATATTGTCTGATAGCTTTTACCCCATAATTTACCTGTGACTTATTCCTGTTTTTCAAGTTTATTAAAATTAAAGGTCAAAAATAGTCAAATTACTCTTGACATTTCAAAAAAATGGTATAAAATATAATTAGCACTCAGATAGTCAGAGTGCTAAATTGATTAATATTTTTTACAGGAGGCTGTATTATGAGTATCAAACCATTACTTGACAGAGTAGTTCTTAAG
>CALYYZ010000097.1 GCA_945607165.1 uncultured Ruminococcus sp.
CAGATCCGTAAGCGTGGCAGTTGTCAACAACATACTTAACATGGATATTTTCATCACTGTAGGTTAAATAGCTTGCAATTCCGATATGCCTGAGCATAACACCCTTTGGTTTTCCTGTTGAACCCGAGGTGTAAATTAGATATGCCAGATCCTCAGGCGAAACATCAACATTCGGTGACTCGCTGTTTTTTCCGGCAAGCAGAGCGTCAACATCTATCGTCTTATCATAAACCTCAAGAAGCTCACCGCTTGTAATTACAAAATCGGCGTCACTGTCCTCAATAATACTGTCAATTCTTTCCTTTGGATAATCCGGACAGGTGGGGATAAACGCTCCTCCTGCCTTTAATATTCCTAAAACGGAGGTGAAAATCTTTGTAGTTCTTTCGAGAAGAACTACAACCTTGCCTCCCTTTTTCAGACCCTTTGAGATAAGCTCGTTTGCAGTAATATTTGCAAGGCGATCAAGCTCTCTGTAGGTAAGAGTTCCGTCACAGGCTGTAATTGCATTTCTGTCAGGAGTTTTATTTACCTGCGCCTCAAACTTTTTATGTAAAAGCTTTATGCTGACATCGGAGACGGCTGTTGTGGTGAAGCCTTCAAGCTCCTTTAGCTGATCCTCATCAAGCATAGATACTTTTCTTATTTTTTCGTTTGGATTTTCCACAATATGCTTTGCTGTGTTAAGAACGGACTTTGCAAGCGTGAGCATAAGCTCTTTACTGTAAAGAGCATCATTGAAGCGAACCGCAACACAGGGCTGACTGCCTTGATTTTCAATGTAAACGGCAGTGTCAAATTTTGCGAAATCCATTTCAAGAAAATCTCTGTCAACCTTTTCTCCGCCTATGATAAGGTCGTCTGTTACCCCTATCTGATATTCATACATTATCTTGGGAGCATAGCCAAAGCGTGAGCAAATCTTAGAATAGGGATATATCTCATTTTCTATTGCGCCCGAGAATACCTGCTTGCTCTTTTCGACAAATTCAAGAGCAGATATGTCTCCGACAGAAATACCTATAGGCAGAGTTTTTACGAACATACCGAAACAATTTGTAAGACGCAAATCGCTCCTGCCGTTGCTGATAGTACTCAGAAAAACATCTCTGCTGTTTGCAAAGCGGGAAACGGAATAGAATGTAGCTGCAAGAAAAAGCTGAGCTGGTGTAATTCCGTTTGCAGTGCAGAAGCTGTCAATGCTTTGCATATCAAAGGGTATGCTGACTTCGGCAAGTCTGCCATCCTCTGATTTTCCGTTCTTATCCGGAGTTATTGACGAAGCCGATTCAAAATTTCTCAGCATATTCTCAAAGAATTTCTCGGCATTATTGTATTCCTCGCTGTTCTGTGATTCGGTTTCGTCCTCAATATAGTCAAAATAAGTGTATTCCTCGGCTTCAATCTCGCTTCCCTCATAAGCAGACTTAATCTGATTCATAAAAATGTTTTGAGAGCCGCCGTCAAAAATGATATGATGAAAGTCTGACAAAAGATATACGCTCTTTTCGGTTTCAGCTACAGCAATTCTGAAAAGCGGAGCCTTCATAAGATTGAAAGGCTTTACAAATTCATCTCTGAAGCTGTCAAGCTCTGATTCGCTGAGCTTCTTAACGGGGATTTCAATGTCGGTTTTTTCAGCATACACCTGACCGATTTCGTCGTCCTGAATTTTTAGATTTGTAAAAATATAGGGGTGTGCAAGAATGACTTTCTTTACACTTTCGGCAAGCTTTTCAGTATTGACACCCTTAGAAAATGTCAATATTGTGGGAATGTTATAAAGTGTGCTGTAGGGATTTCTCATACAGTCAAGATATACTCCCATCTGTGTGTTTGACAAGGGATAAAATGATTTTTGCGGCTTTGATTCTTTCTTAGTTTGCTTATTAATCATTCCGCTTAATAAATATTCCTGCAGCTCATCTTCAATAGAGGTTACGGAAAAGCCCTTCATCATTTGCTTAACCTTTGCTTCAAATCCGAACTCCTTGTAAAGCTCAACAGACAGCTTAATGACAGACAGAGAATTCATACCTGCGAATAACAGGTTTTCGGAAATGCTGAATTCGCTGTGACCTATGATGCCCTTGATAATATCCGAGATTTTCTTTTCCATAAGCGTTAATGGTCTTGAAGGAGATTCGTTGTCAGCCTTTTTTTCGGGCTTAGGCAAAGCTCGCTTGTTGACCTTCTGGTTTTGGTTAAGCGGAATTTTATCAATCTGCATTGTAACAGCCGGTACCATATACGGGGGCTTGTTAGCAAGAATAAACTCGTTTAATTTTGCAATGTCAATCTTTTGGTCTGAAACAACATAAGCTGCAATGAATTTTCCGCCGCTCGGCTCATCAAATGCCGCAACGGTTGCATCCTTTATTCCGTCAAATTCACGGATGATGCGCTCAACCTCTGAAAGCTCAATCCTGAAGCCTCTGATTTTAACCTGTCCGTCATTTCTGCCGATGAAGTCGATATTACCGTCAGGTAAAAAGCGAACTATATCGCCCGTTCTGTAAACTCTTTCATAACCCTTTTCATCGGTAAACGGATTTTTGATAAAGGCTTTTTCGTTTTGTTCGGGGCGGTTTAAGTAACCTCTTGACACGCCGTGACCGGCTACCCACAATTCACCGGGAACGCAAGGAGGCAATCTCCTGCCCTGCTTATCAACAACATACAGCCTTGTGTTGTCAAGTGCTTTTCCTATAGGGACTCTGTCATAAAGCCTGTCAAGCTCAAATGCTGTTATACAGACTGTGCTTTCGGTAGGACCGTAAAGATTTATCATCTTATGATTTTTCGGGGGAGCAAGCGGCACAAGCTTTTCGCCCCCAACGGACAATTCACTTATTGAACTGTTGTCAATTTCAACAGCAAACTGTCTGCCGACCTGCGTTGTCATAAAGCTGTGTGTTATACCGTTTTCGTTAAAGTATTTGTCAATGGCCAAAAGGTCAAGACGGATTGCTTCATCAATGATATGAACAGACGCTCCTGTTGTGAGTGCCGGGTACATATCCATCATATTCGCATCAAAACCGTAGCTTGCGTAAGCCGCAACCCTTGACTGAGAAGTAAGATTGTAATAATTTCTGTACCAGTTGCAGAAGGACACAAGATTTCTGTGCTCAAGCATACATCCCTTTGGAGTGCCTGTTGAGCCTGAGGTGTAAAGCATAATAAATAAATCCTGAGAATTTGGATTTTCTTTGATTTTTTCGCAAGGCGGCAAAGCAGGAATATCTTCAATTAAAAGTACACTGCCTTTATAATTTGGAACAAGCTCAATCAAGTCTTTGTTTGCAATCAGAAGCTTTGTGTCAGCGTCCTTCATCATAAATTCAAGACGATCCTGCGGATATGACGGGTCAAGCGGCTGATAACCGGCACCCGATTTTAAAGCTCCGAGTGACGCAATCACCATATATTCACATCTTTGAATCAGAATTGATACAACATCCTCGCTGCCTATTCCGAGCGAGGAAATATATGCTCCGATTCTTTCCGAAATCTCATCAACCTCTTTATATGTATAGCTCTTGTCAAGATATACAACGGCTGTGTTGTCGGGATTGCACTCTGCCTGTCGCCTGAATAGTGTTACTATATCTGTCTTTTCGTAGTCTCTTTCGGTATTGTTAAAGCTGTCGAGAAGCGCAAGCTGTTCGCTGTCTGTTATATCAATATCACTGATTTTTTCTTTGCTCAGGAACTCGGTTACAGCCTTTTCAAATGATTTCAAAAAATTTTCTGCGGAGCTTTCTTCATATAAATCAGATCTGTATTCAAACCTCATTGAGAAGCTTCCATCGAGTCTTGAAATTTCCGCAGAAATATTTGCCTTTGCATCGGGAACATCAATGCTCTCTGCAAAAACCTTTTCTCCGCATAAGGTAACATTTCGGAATGTGTCGCCCTGATAAGCAAATATGGTCTGAGGACTTATTTGTAAATCCGAGCATAAATCTACAAATGAATATAAATCATTTTTTCTGCTGTTTTCAAGCTGAGCGTCAAGTGCTTTTAAAAACTGAAGTACGCTGTCATTTTTTTTGAAATCACAGTAAACAGGCAGAGTTTTTACGAACATACCGCAGCTGTTTGACAGCTTTTCGTTTCTTCCGCTGTAGATCGTTGAAAAAAGACATTCATCTGCTCCGGAAAACTCGGCAAGCAAAAGTCCGTAAACTCCGCTGAAGAATGTGCTTGTCTTTATGCCGTTTTTGTGACAATACCCTCTGATATCATCGGCATTGAAGGCGGTGAACTCATAATCAACTGCCTTTGCTGACGGTTCCCCTTCGTTTTTATCATTTATTATTACGGATTCAAGCTCTATATTGCCGAAAACCGAATTGTAATACTCCTTTGCCTTGTCAAGCTCTGCGGTTTTTAGCCTTTCTGTTTCCTCGTTTGAAACATCGTTGCCGGTAAACAGCTCCGGCTGCAGGGGCAATCCGTTGTAAGCTCTGTCGATATCGTTTATGAAAACTTTCACTGAAGTTCCGTCAAAAATAATATGATGAATGTCGCAGAAAAGCATTACATATGAATCAAGGCTAATGATACAGCACCGATAAAGTCTTTCATTGAGTAACTCGAAAGGGCAAACAAGACTTTTCTTGTCAAAATCAGCGTCGTGCATTTCCTTTATTTCAACCTGTGCCGGTTCATCTGAAGCAACCTTATAAACAACGCCGTCGTTGTCTGCAGTCAAGCGTGACTTAATATAAGGATGATTCTCAATGCTTGCCTCAACCGCCTCTTTAAGCCTGACAATGTCAATAGTCTTGTCAAGCTTCAAAAACAACGGGATATTGTACGCAAGACTGTTGGGATTTTTTACGTAATCCAGATAAATTCCATATTCTGTTTTTGAAAGAACAGTGCCGATTTGCTTATCCATTTTAGTCACCTCAAATAATGTATTTGTCAAGTTATCAGACGAAACTTTAAATTTTGATCATCAATCTGTTGAAACCCAATACACTTGAGTATTCAACGCTTTTTGAAATAGCCCTTACAACATTTATCTCTGAAATCATATCCTCACTGTCGCTGTCCGATGTGAAATTGTAAGGCTTGCCGTTATCACGAATAGAAATAATTATTTCGTCACGGTCAATTAATATGCGGATATCAACATCAGCTTTTTTTTCTTTGCCGGTACGCTCAGCAAGATTTGCCGATATCCCTTCAACAGCCACCGCTATCCTGTTGGACTTGTTTTTTTCAATATTGTGACTTGCCAGAAAAGAGGTTAGATACAGCGATACACCTGAAGCATTCTCCTTTGTACCCTTGAACGACAGAGAGACTATTTCGTTGTCGTCACCGGACGGAAGAAGATAAAAGCTGTCATATTTACCTTTTGATTTTACTTTAAGAACAAAGACAATAAGATATACGACAATCAATGTGCCGACCTGTGCTGCAACAAGAGACATCCAAATGCCGGTTAACCCGAAAATGTGTGACAACAGCAGTGCAGACGGAATCAAGATAACAAGTCCGTTTACAACGGCGATGGTTGTTGAAAAGGTCTTTTTTTGAGTTGCCATATAGTAATATAAAAGCAGAAAAGAAAACGCAAGAGCCGGGAAGGACAGAGCATTTATCCGCAGCGCAGGAATTGCGTTTGCAATATCTTTTGCGGCTGTTATTCCGAAAAGCCTGATAACAGGTTCGGGAGCAGCTTCAATAAACAGCATTATTGCAAAGCTGGCGATCGCAAGAATTAAAAATGCACGACGAAAGGCATATCGTATTCCGTCGAAGTCCTTTTCACCAAGGCAAACACCGATAATCGGTATCATAGTCTGAGACGCACCGGTTATGAACATCGACATAAAAATCTGGCTTGAAGAGCATATTGAATATGACGCCATTGCGTCGCTTCCGCCGACGCTCTGAATAATCCAGTTGAGAAAAAGCATCTTAATTGTTATCAAAAGCGTTCCGAGTGCGCCGGACAAGCCAACGGTGATTAGATTACTGAAAATTTTAAGAAACTTTTTCGGTGCCTTCAGAATAGAAAAATCAAAACGGAGTGTATTATGCTTTGAACCGAAATGTGTAGCTGCCATAACAAAGCCTACCGCATATCCCGTGACTGTTGCTATTGACGAGCCTGCGATACCCATTTTAAAAATGCCCATATACACAAAATCCATAACAAGATTAATTGCATTTGCAATAATAATTATGTTTGACGCAAATTTCGGTCTGTTGTCGGTTCTTATGAAATAAGAATAGCACAGGAGCAAAAGATTAAGCGGAGTACCAAGGATAAACGGTATGTAGTAATCGTACAAAAGTGAATGTAAAACATTGTCCTTGGTAAGCATAGAACATATTCCGTCTGCCAGCGGCAACTGTATCGCAACAAGAACAATGCACAGCAAAGCCACCGAAACAAATGTTGCAGTAAAAATACGGTTTGCCTGCCTGTTTTCATTTTTACCCTTTGCAACTGCGATGATACTTGAAGCACCCAGCCCGAACATTATCGTAAGCGAGAAGTAAAGCTGAGAAATGGGGGAAAGAAGATTTATGGCAGACAAGGCATTTTTGCCGAGCAGGTTACCGGCAATTATCGAGTCAATTATCATCGCTATATTTGTTGCCATAGCCGTAAGCACGGTAGGCAAAAAATACTCCGAATATTTCCTGTTTATTGTGACAGGATTTCGTCTTAATGTTGAATTACTCATAAAGCATACACCCGAAAACAATTCAAATAATAACTATGGAAACACTGAATAAATCACACAAAACCTGTTGCACATTTTGCTTGCATATTTCCCGACAGGTTGCCCAAAAATCTGACAGCGCAATATGCACAGACTGATTAATCAGTGTTTCACTATACAGTATTTCACTATGCCTTTTCTATATCAAGAAAGTCTACCATTCCCGTCATAGTTAAAATTTCCATTATCATATCATTAACACCGATAAGCTTGAGCTTGCCGCCGAAACCGG
>CALYYZ010000098.1 GCA_945607165.1 uncultured Ruminococcus sp.
ACGAGCGATGGCTAAAGAAAGCGCAATAATTCATATTTTTTTGGAATACTAACACTTATACTAATACTAACACTGATATTAATACCTAATTATGGGGGTAAATAATGAGCAGAGTTTATGACTTGGTGATTGCCGGCGGCGGTGCAGCCGGACTTACGGCTGCTGTTTATGCTGTTCGCAGCGGTCTTGATTTTTTGCTTGTTGATTCCTCAGCCTCAATGGGCAGTCAGATTGCTCAGACAGACGAGGTTGACAATTACACCGGTATCGACTCAATTACCGGTATTGAGCTTGTACAAAGATTTTATGACCACGCAAATAAGCTCAACGCTCCTATGAAAAATGACACGATAAAGAAAATTACAAAGCAAAACGAACTGTTTTCTGTGGAGTGCGAGGGACAAACTCTGCTTGCAAAGTCGGTAATATTTTGTGCAGGTGCCGGCCACCGCAAGCTCGGAATAAAGGGTGAGAACGAGTTTACCGGCAGGGGTGTTGGCTACTGTGCGGTGTGTGACGGATTTTTCTATCGAAATAAAACCGTTGTCGTTGTGGGCGGCGGCAACACCGCCGTTACCGAGGCAATTTATCTTTCAAAAATATGCAAAAAGGTTTATCTGGTGCACAGGCGTGATACTCTCAGAGCCGAAAGGGCTTTGACCAAAAAGCTTGAGTCGGCAGATAATATTGAAATACTTTACAGCAGTGAGCTTGCTCAAATATGCGGAGGAAATTCCGTTAGCTCCGTCATACTTAAAAACGGAAAAGAGCTTGAGTGTCAGGGTGTTTTCATTGCAGTCGGCATTGTGCCGAGAAGTGAGGCGATAAAGGATATAGCCGATACTGACGAATACGGCTTTGTGCTTGCGAGTGAAAGCGGAAAAACCTCCTGTAAGGGACTTTTTGCGGCAGGAGATGTACGCACAAAATCACTTCGCCAGATAATAACCGCCTGTTCTGACGGTGCAAACTGTATTGACAGTGTAAATAGATTTCTTAATGAAGGTGCACAGAAATAATATGCATAAAAAATCGTTAATAGAGAACAGAAGCTTTGCCTGTTTGGCGGCAGTGTTTTGCACTTTGCTGTGGGGAACAGCATTTCCGTTTATAAAGCTTGGCTACTCTCAGTATGAAATTACGGGAGAGAACATCGGCGGAAAGCTTTTGTTTGCCGGATTCAGGTTTTTTCTTGCGGGTATAATGGTTTATGTTTACTCTTGCATAAGACAAAAAAGGCTCATACATTTACAAAGAAACAGTCTTAAGGGAGTGCTGAATGTCGGTGTAATCCAGACTGCCGGACAGTATATGTTTTCGTATATCGGCATAGGATTTACAAGCAGTGCAAACACATCAATTATAACCTCATTTGCCTCTTTCATCTCTGTGCTTGCTGCGCCGTTGGTATTTAGAGATGACAAGCTGACAGCAGCAAAGGCTTTCGGATGTGCAGCAGGGCTTGCGGGAGTTCTGGTTATTAATGCCGGAGGGGGAGTACATATTGAAGGTTTGTTCGGAGATTTCTGCATCTTTATTTCAACTGTTTTTGCAGCTTCCGGAAATCTTATTTCCAAAAAATATGCTCAAAAAATCAACCCTGTTGAGCTTACCGCATTTCAGCTTATGCTCGGCGGAGGACTGCTGATAGTATTTGGTGTTTTGTTCGGCGGTGACTTTAATATAGCAAGCCTTGGCGGAGCGTTAATTCTGTTATGGCTTGCGCTCGTTTCAGCCGTTGCATTTTCAATATGGACGGTTTTGCTCAAATATCACCCTGCAAGCAGAATTGTCATTTTTAATTTGCTTGTTCCGATTTTCGGCACTGTTTTGTCGGGAGTGCTGCTCGGCGAGGCGGTTTTCAGAGCGGAAATATTGATTTCGCTCGTTCTTATTTCTGTCGGCATTTTTGCAGTGAACAGCAATATTCGTTTCAGAAAGAAATAATCTTTGGAGGACGCTGTGAGTATAAAGGGAATAATCTCCGATATGGACGGAGTAATACTTGACACGGAAAAGCTCTATGTGCGCTTTTGGTGTGAAGCCGGTCAGTTCTACGGATATCCTATGCACAGAGAACATGCCTTGGGTATTCGTTCGCTTGCACGACGCTTTGCAACAGAAAAGCTGCAGGGCTGGTTCGGTGAAAGCTTTGATTATGACAAGGTAAGAAATAAACGCATTGAGCTGATGGATAATTACATAAGCAAATACGGAATAGAGCCGAAAAGCGGAGCTAAAGAGCTTCTTGAATACTGTAGGTCGAACGGTTACAGGGTGGCTCTTGCAACCGCTACCCAGGCGGACAGAGCTGAAAGCTATTTGAAAAGTCAGGGACTATTGCAGTATTTTGATGAAGTCGTCAGTGCCCACAGCGTTAAAAACGGGAAGCCCGAACCTGACATATATTTGTCGGCAGCCAAAAGACTCGGACTCAGCCCCGGAGAGTGCCTTGCATTGGAGGATTCAAAAAACGGCTTGCTTTCTGCGCTTTCGGCAGGCTGCAAAACCGTTATGGTGCCCGACCTTGACGGACCGGACGAAGAAATAAAGCTTTGTCTTTATGCAGTTGCAGACGGACTTTTAAGCGTGATAGAGCTGCTGAGGACTGATGAAAAACAGGCTTGATATATACTTTATGCAAGAATTATGCAATAAAAAGGGGAGAGAAGAATGGAATTTTTGAATCAGATTGCTAGTGCCGCAAGTGATTTTCTGTGGGGAGTGCCTATGATAATCATTTTGCTCGGAACGCACATATTTATGACGATTCGCACAAAGGGAATTCAGAGAAAAACTTTTAAGGCGATAAAGCTATCGGTGACTAAGGATCCTGATGTTGACGGCGACATAAGTCCTTTTCAGGCGCTTACCACCGCCCTCGCTTCGACCATCGGAACCGGTAACATCATCGGCGTCGGCACGGCTATAGCCTACGGCGGTCCCGGCGCAGTGCTTTGGTGCTGGCTGACCGGTGTTTTCGGAATTGCTACAAAATACGGCGAGTCGCTGATTGCAGTTAAGTACCGTGTAAAAACGAAGGACGGAAAAATGCAGGGCGGCGCAATGTATGCAATAGAAAGGGGAATCAGCCCAAAACTAAAGTGGATGGCAATTCTCTTTGCTGTTTTTGCTATATTTGCTTCTTTTGGTATCGGCTGCGGCGTTCAGACCAACGCCATCGCAAATATAATGGACGATTCATTTAATCCGGATAATTCCTTTATGATAAACCTCTTTGGTATGGAGGTTTCGGCAGTTGCCTTTATTTCAGGCTTAATTGTGGCTGTATCCGTTGCCCTTGTAATCTTCGGCGGAATCAAGTCAATCTCAAAGGTATGTGAAAAGCTTGTACCCCTTATGGCAATTCTGTATGTTTTAGGTTGTCTGATTATTCTCGGAATTAACTATGATGTTTTGTGGCAAACCGTATGCACAATCGTACAATCTGCATTTTCACCTGCTGCAGTAGGCGGCGGTTTTGTCGGCGGAGGAATAATGCTTGCCGCACGCTACGGCGTTGCAAGAGGACTTTTCAGTAATGAATCCGGTATGGGCTCTGCTCCGATTGTTGCCTCTGCCGCCCAATCGAGAAACTCTGTTCGCCAGGCAATGATTTCGGCTACAGGCACATTCTGGGACACCGTTGTGGTTTGTCTTATTACAGGACTTGTAATTGTAAGCTCCTGCATAAAAAATTCTACGATAGACACTGCCAATATTGAGGGCGGAAAGCTCACCTCGGCTGCTTTTTCTCAGATTCCCGTAATCGGCACTCCGATTTTGGTGGTTGGCATAGTGCTGTTTGCTTTTTCAACGATTCTCGGCTGGTCATACTACGGAGAAAGATGCGTTGAATACATTTTCGGAAAAAAGGGAGTTATGCCCTATAAGCTGATTTTTATTGCAGTTTTGCTGGTAGCCCCCATAACAGCTCTTGACCTCGTATGGACGATGTCTGATATCTTTAATGCACTTATGGTTCTGCCGAATGTATTTGCGGTAATAATTCTGTCGCCGGTGATTGTTAAGGAAACAAATTACTATCTTTACGGCAACAGACTTGATGAGTACGACCGCACACCTATTCCCGTAATTGACAAGTGATAAAATACATATCCCCCCTCGTCAGAGGGGGGACAGCTTTATGCAGTTTTTTTAATAATATCTCACAAGTGAAATAACCTTGCCCAGAATTGCTACCTCTTCAACAATAATCGGTTCAAATAAGTCGTTTTCCGGTTGCAGCCGAAAGTGACCGTTCTCCTTATAAAACCTTTTGACGGTTGCTTCATCTCCGACAAGGGCAACAACAATTTCCCCGTTTTCGGCAACGGGAGTGCGGTGAACGATTACTATATCGTTATCAAGAATACCTGCGTTTATCATACTTTCACCCTGAACTCTCAGGGCGAAAAGCTCTCTGCCTCTTCTTATTTCATCTGAAACCGTTACATAGCTCTCAATATTCTCGACAGCGGTAATCGGGTAGCCGGCTGCTACTCTGCCCACAACGGGAACAGCAGAGTTTTTTTCCTCTCCGCTGATTTTTATGCATCTGTTAAGACCGTGCTCACGGGTGATATATCCCTTTTCCTCAAGTGCGGTAAGATGATGATGAACAGTAGAGGTTGAGCTAAGCCCCACTTCGTTGCAGATTTCACGCACCGAAGGCACCCGCCCCTCCGAGGAACAGTCTTTAAGGTAATCAAGAATTTTTTGTTGGCTGCGGCTGAGTGCTTTCATAACATCATCTCCTTGTACGAATTATAACATATAATAATTAAAAAATCAAACATTTGTTTTATAAATATACGAAACTTTTTGATGCTTTTTTATTTTTTCATTCTGCTGTTACTTTAGCCGCAGTAGAGAGGTACTGTCCTGACAAAAACTTTTCAGTAATATTTCATAGTAAGTTCACACAGTTTTCAAAAAACAATGTTTTAATTTATTTGTACTCAAAAGACGGAACCGCAACCGTCTGAGTGCGATGTTCTACCCTCCTCAATGCGAACCGACATAGAGGTTCGCACTTGTACCCCTCATTTTTTACAGAACGGAAAACGCCAAACTCTTGTCAGGGTTTGGCGTTTTCATCTTGTATAAGAAAGCACAGCTCAGTGTTTCCCAAATACATCTTTGCTTTTCAGCAAATATTTTTTCTTGGTGGCGAGTCCCCCTCTGATATGCCTTTCACTTTTGTTCTGGTCAAGTATTTTCCTTACATCCTTATACAAGGCTGCATTTAGCTTTTTTAATCTTTGGCTGACATCCTTGTGAACCGTGCTTTTACTGATTCCGAATTTAGCTGCTGTGCTCCTCACAGTTGCGTGGCTTTCTGCTATGTACTCGCCCAACATCACGGCACGCTCCTCAACGCTTTCTTTCACAAACAGCCCTCCAATCGTTTTGATAAACTATATGCAGGTTGATGTATATTTTATTCTTAATGGTTTTGAAATATTTATATTATTTTGCGTGAATTGTTCATATGTGACAAAAATAATTAAATTAATTATGAAAATATAATGATTGCTTATAATTTTTTTATGTGATATAATCAACTTGGAGAGGGGAGGGTTTATTATGAAATTCTTGCCTAAAATGTATGCAAAATATATTTCTCTGTTTTTAGTTCTCCTGATTATCCTGTCTGCTGTAGGTGCTGCAACCGTCAATTCAGCGGAAAAGGAATCAACTGAATATAATTTGATAACATATAATAAAGAGCTTTATGATAACAACAAGGAAGCCTGCGACAGACTATACGAGGGACTTTGTAACCGGCAGGATCAGATATGGTTCAGCGACCTTAAGCTTACAAAAACACAGATGGGCTATCTGTTCAAAACGGTGCTGAGAAAATATCCGGAGCTATTTTATGTTAATCACAATCAATACGGCGTTGGATCTTATGGAACCTATGCTGACCTTGTTGTGCCATACTACAGGTTTGACAGCGATCAGATTTCTGCAAAGCAGGAGGAATTTAACAGATGCGCACAAAAGCTGATATCCGGTCTGACTCCCGATATGAGCGAATATGACAGGGCGCTGATAATTCACGACAGGTTGGCAATTCATTGCAGATATCTTGATGAGGGCGGCGACGGTCACATCACTGCATATGACGCTATAGTTGACGGCAAAGCAAATTGTCAGGGCTATACTTCGTCTTATTCTTATCTTTTGTCGCTTGCAGGAGTGAGAAGCGAGATTGTTGAGTCATCACAAATGTATCATATTTGGAACAAGGTATGCATAGACGGCGAATATTATAATGTGGATCTGACCTGGGACGATCCGATTCCTGACAAGGCGGGATATGCAAAGCACAAGTATTTCCTTTTAAGTGATGAGGAAATAATGAAATCCGACAGTGAAAGCAAGACTCCCCACTATGGCTTTGATTTTGCCAGCTATAAGTCCGACAGCAAAAAATACGACAATTCTTTGCTCAGACAGCGCAATACAAGAGTATGTATAGTCGGCGGAAAATACTATGAGATTGATAATGTGGGAGGATCGGAAAGCTTCCGCAGTCTGTTGGAATTTGACCCCGAAGCAAATACGGAAACTACCGTATGCACCTTCGATTATAAATGGATGGCCGACACCGGCGGCCACTGGCGAAATACCTATATGAGCTTGGACGAGTGCAATGGTATTCTTTACTATAACACTCCGGATTCTGTCTTTTCCTTTGACCCGGTGACCTTTGAGACAAGCCTTGTTGCACAGCTTGATACTTCGGAGGGCGACTGCTACGGAATGGAAATAAAAGACGGGAAAATCTATGCTTATTT
>CALYYZ010000099.1 GCA_945607165.1 uncultured Ruminococcus sp.
TGCGCACGCAGGGCGCAACTGAGCGGGCAATATAAATTTTTTATTTGATAGGATTTATCAATATATTACAGTTTGTAAAATCACAATAATTTTAGGAAACAATGATTAAATCGTTTGTACATATTGTGCCGTCAGATTTTTTGTCAGGTTGCACAAACAAACCGCAGTAATGCTGACGCATTACGAGGATTTTTTGGGCAGACTGGCGGAAAATATGCAAGCAAGATGAACAAACAGCTTTTAAGTGTGATTTATTCAGTATTTCCTTAAACACAAATAATACAATTTGTTGTAATTTCCTATCAAATAAAAAAATCAAGGTACGGTTTTGCGCCGCACCTTGATTTTTAATCATCCATTCATATTGCACCGGCAGCTTTTGCATCAGATTGTTCTGAAAATTGTATGCAGGCTGTCGCAGGTGTGCTAAGCCCTTGGAATATGTCGGAAAATATGCAAGAAAGAAAAAGTTTTTCTTCTGAAACTGTAAAGAAATTATTACCGGCCGATTATGCCCATCTGAGAGTATCGTTATACAGATTGATGTAATCCTGTGCAGAGCGTTCCCAGCTGTTGTCGCTCATCATTGCACGCCACATAAGCTGATGCCAGCCGGCATCGTCACGGATACCCCAAAGGGCGCGCCTTACAGCGAACAGCATATCGTTTGTTTCATAGTTTTTAAATGTGAATCCGTTACCATAATTGTCTCCGCTGTCAAATACAGAATCCTTAAGTCCGCCAACCTCACGAACAACAGGTATTGTACCGTAACGCAGTGCTATCATCTGTGCAAGTCCGCAGGGCTCCTGCTTAGAGGGCATAAGGAAGATGTCAGCGCCGGAATAAATCTTGCGGGCAAGCTCAGGAATGAATCCCTGACAGAAACAAAGTCTTCCCGGATATTTCGCCTGCATATAGTTAAAGAAGTCCTCATACTCCTTGTCGCCTGAGCCGAGTATTACGAACTGCATATTCTCAGTGTTCATAAGCTGCTCAAGACCCATTCTAACCAAATCAAGTCCCTTGTGAGCAACAAGCCTTGTAACCATTCCGACAATGGGAACATCCCAACGCTGTTCAAGGCACAAACGCTCCTGAAGAGCTCTCTTACACTCGCCCTTGCCACTCATATCGTCCTTGGAATAATTGCGGTAGAGCTGATAATCTGTTTCAGGATTATAGCTTGCAAGGTCAATGCCGTTTTTGATTCCGCAAAGCTTGTAGTGACGGAGGTTAAGCTCGTCGTGAAGCTTCCAGCCGTACCAAGGATCTCTTATCTCTGCGGCATAGCTGGGAGAAACCGTTGAAACACGGGTTGCAGTTTCGATTGCACCCTTCATCATATTGAGCTTGCCGTTCATTTCAAGTATTTTTGTTTCTGAAGCCGGGATTCCAACGCACTCGGTATTAACCTCCCATCCGTATTCACCCTGATACTGAATATTGTGAATAGTAAACAGGCTCTTGATGTTATAGTACCAAGGTCTGTGGGAATAGAACAGATAGTAATAAACAGGCACAAGCGCAGTCTGCCAGTCGTTGCAATGAATAATATCCGGGTGGAAATCAATGTAGGGCAGCATTTCAAGAATAGCTCGAGAGAAGAAAGCAAATCTCTCTGCGTCATCATAATGGCCGTAGAGCGTTCCACGCTTGAAGTAATACTCATTGTCAATGAAGTAATAGGTGCAGTCGTTCCATCTTGCCCAGAAAAGCCCGCAATATTGGTGACGCCAGGCAACGGGAACGGTGAAATTAGTAATAAAGTTGAGCGAGTTTCGCAGCTCCTGCGGAATGGTGCCGTAAAGCGGAACAACAATTCTGCAATCCTGACCTTTTCTGCACAATGTATGAGGAAGGCTTCCTGCTACATCTGCCAGTCCGCCGCTTCCGCAGTAAGGGTTTGCCTCTGAGGCACAGTATAAAATTCTCATTTGTGGTTTCCTCCGATTAAACAACAGATTTTTTTGCTATATACATTGGGTACGAATCAAAGCCCATCAGGGAACGACCGTCTTTAATCGTAACATCCTTATCAATTATAACATAGTTTAGGTTCGTATTACAGCCTATTTTTGTATCCTGCATTACAATACAGTTGCTTATTTTTGCGCCTGCACCGACATAAACTCCCTTTGACAATACGCAGTTTTCAACCTCGCCGTCTATAATACAGCCCTGAGAAATGATAGAATTTTTAACGCTGCTTGTCAGACCGTATCTTGACGGTGCGTCGTCTCTGACCTTTGTGTAAATCGGTCGCTTGGGATTAAACAGCTCGTCTCTGACCTCTTTCTTCATCAGGTCCATATTAAAGTCGAAGTAATCGTTTATTGTACTGATTGGATAACAGTAGCCTTTGTTTTCATAGGCAAAAACCCTGTGCTTTTCTGTTGATTTTTGGATTATCCTTTTTATATCAAGCAGATTCAGACTCAGCGCATTTCTTATTTCTTCCATAAGAATATCCTTGCGGATAAGAATTGTGCCATAGAACTGATTTACCAACTCATCGGTAATTTCAGGCTTAACAAACACCTGATTAACCTTGCCGTCATCGTCAACCTCAAGCGTTATAGGACGCTCATAGCCTTTTTTTACAACGCATTTACTGTATACCAGAGTAACATCGGCATTGTTTTTTGAATGGAAATCAAAAACATCGCTGTAGTCAATATTGGTAACAACATTTCCCGGAGCAATGAGAACATAGTTTTCTCTGCTGTTCTCAATGTATCCGTGCATACTGTAGATTGTTTCGACATAGTTCGAGAAATTTTTTCCTCCGTAGGGCGGCAGCACCGTCAGGTTGCTCCTTCTCTTTGAAAGGTCGTAGGCACTTCCCGAGCCAACATGATCCATAAGAGAAAGAAAATTGCTTTTTGCAACTATTCCTACATTGTTCATTCCCGAGTTGGACATATTGGACAACACAAAATCAATGAGTCTGTATTTTCCGCCTATAGGAATACTTGATGTTGTTCTGGAAGCAGCAAGCTCCGGAGTTTTCCCCTCGAGAGAATCAGAAAACACAAAGCCCAAAACATCGTTACTTCTCATTGCCGTTCACCTCCGTTTCACCGTCAATCATTTCCTTAGCCTTTACAAGAGCACCGTCTGCAATTACAGTGTTTGCCCCGATTACCGAAATACCCCACTTTTCACGGTCGGCGACATTTTCGGGATTCTCGCCCACCACGGCATTTTTGCCTATGTGAGCATTTTCGCCTATTATTGCGTATTGAACAACGGCTCCGTCCTCTATCACTGTGCCGGGCATAATGATAGAAGAATTAATAGTTGCACCCTTTCCTATGGTAACTCCTGCAAAGAGAATAGAAAATTCAAGGTTTCCGTACACATTGCAGCCGTCGGCAATCATTGAATTCTGTATCTTTGCGTCACTTGAAACATAATGAGGGGGCATCATAGGATTTCTGGAATAAATATCCTTAAGATCAAGAGTTACATTGGGATCGAGCAAATCCATATTTGCTTCCCAAAGGCTGTCTATTGTTCCTACATCCTTCCAATAACCCTCAAAGGGATAGGCAAACATTCTCTCTCCTGCATTGAGCATTGCTGGAAGAACATCTTTACCAAAGTCGTGGCTTGAGTTTTCAAGGGCTTCATCCTCGATAAGATATTTTTTCAGCTCCTTCCAGCTGAAAATATAAATTCCCATAGAAGCGTTTGTGCTCTTGGGATGCTCTGGCTTTTCGTCAAACTCATAGATTTCACCGTCATCATAGGTATTGAGTATGCCGAAGCGTGAGGCCTCCTCAAGAGGAACATCAATAACCGCAATAGTGCAGGCTGCATTCTTCTCCTTGTGGAAATCAAGCATTTTGTTGTAATCCATTTTGTAAATATGGTCACCGGACAAAATCACCACATATTCGGGTTCATATCTGTCAATATAATTGATATTTTGATAGATAGCATTTGCAGTGCCCGAATACCAGTCTGCCCCGTCTACAGCCTGATAAGGGCTCAGGCAATTCACGCCCGAATGCATACCGTCAAGATCCCACGGCTGACCGTTTCCTATGTATTCATTGAGTACAAGCGGCTGATACTGCGTCAGTATTCCAACCGCCTCAATGCCCGAATTTACACAGTTGGAAAGAGGGAAATCAATTATACGATACTTTCCGCCGAAAGGCACGGCGGGCTTTGCAAGCTTCTTGGTGAGAACGCCGAGTCGGGAGCCCTGACCTCCTGCAAGAAGCATAGCAACTACTTCCTTTTTTGGAAACATTTAAAAATACCTCCGTATTTATTTTAGGGAATCTCTGAATAAAGCGTGATTTAATCAGTATTTCCCTTAGATTTTCTGTTTGAGGGCAATGCGGCACAATATAATGTACGGTATTACCCATAGATTTTACATTTTAATAAAGGCATCATCAGGCAATTTTTATTCTGCACCCTGCCCCTCTGAATCAAGTCTTTGGGTGCATCTGAGATAAATAACCCCCAAAGGCGGCAATGTGAGCGACAATCCCTGATTGCAGCCGTGAATCTTCATAAGCTCCGGCTTAATCGAGCGACCGTTTGAAACTCCGGTACCGCCAAACTCAACAGCGTCAGAGGTAAACACCTCATCATAAAGACCGTATTCCGGAACTCCGATAAAGTAGCTGTCGTGCTTAACAGGCTGGAAGTTACACACTGCAATAATCTCATTGCCCTCGGTGTCTGTCCTTTTAAAGGCAATAACGCTGTTTGTAAAGTCATCGTGGTGTATCCAGTCAAAGCCCTTCCAGCTCGAATCAAGCTCATACAGCGGAGTGTTTTCAAGATAGAATTTATTTATTGCTCTGAAAAAAGACTGAAGCTGAGCGTTCTTTTCCTCGCTGAGCAGCTCCCAATTAATAGCCGACATACAATCCCACTCACCCTGTTGTCCTATCTCAGAGCCCATAAACACAAGCTTCTTTCCGGGGTGTGCGAACATATATGTTACAAAGGCACGAACACCGGCAAATTTTTCGTCAATATCACCGGGCATCTTATCAAGCAGCGAGCCTTTGCCGTGAGACACCTCATCGTGAGAAACAGGCAGTAAAAATTCCTCGGAGAACGCATAGAAAAAGCTGTAGGTCAGATTATCGTGATTAAACGGTCTCCACTCCATAGGCAAGGACATATAGTTGAGCACATCGTTTATCCAACCCATATTCCATTTGAAGTCAAAACCGAGACCGCCCTCCTCAATGGGATGAGAAAGCTTAGGCCATGATGTATTTTCCTCGGCAAAAACAGCGACATCGGGATATAAAATATGTACGGCGGTGTTAAGACGCTTAATGAAATCTATCGCCTCTAAATTCTCCTTGCCGCCGAATTTGTTGGGCTTCCACTCGCCCTCCTCCTTGCCGAAATCAAGATAGAGCATTGATGAAAGTGCACCGACACGAATACCGTCAATGTGAAATTTCTCAATCCAAAAAACAGCGGAGGAAACCAAAAAGCTGATAACCTCATATTTTGAATAATCAAAAAGGGCAGTTCCCCAGGAAGGCCGTTCACCCATTATCGGGTCCTCGTTTTCAAACAATGAGGTACCGTCGAATTTGTAAAGTCCGCCGGAGTCTTTTGGAAAGTTTGACGGCACCCAATCCATAAACACGCCTATACCCGCCCTGTGAAGCCTGTCAACCAGATACATAAGATCGTGAGGGGTTCCGTAGCGAGATGTTGCCGCAAAATAGCCCGTTGTTTGAAATCCCCAGCTTTCATCAAGCGGAAATTCGGTCAAGGGCATAAACTGAACATGAGTATAGTTCATATCCTTAAGATACTCTGCAAGCTCATCGGCAAGCTTGCGATATCCGTAAGAGCTGTTGTCAGAAAAATTTTTCCAAGAACCGGCATGAATTTCATAAATATTAAGCGGTTGTTTTTTTATGTTCTTCTCAAGTCTGCTTTCAAGCCAAGCCTCATCGCCCCAGGCATATCCGTCAAGGTCATACACGAGTGAAGCATTGTCGGGACGAATTTCGCTGTAAAAGGCGAACGGATCCGACTTCATCACCTTTTCAAAAGAAGGGGTCTCAATGCAAAACCTGTATGAATCATACTGCTTTGCACCGCTGATGAAGGTTTCCCAAATGCCATCGCCCAAATTCGTCATTTGATTGGTATTATTAATCCGGTCATTGAAATTACCCACAACAGCAACGCTCAGAGCATTAGGAGCCCACACCCTGAAAACAACTCCTTCAACACCGTCTCTGCTATCAAGATGTGCGCCGAAGAAATCATATGCATGGGTTGAGTCTCCTGCGTGAAAAACATCGGGAGCATTGCGATTTTCTGTTATGTTATAGTTCATACTATCCGGCTCCTTAGAATGACTGTCGATAAAAGCGGTCGCAAAAGGACTATGTACAGAATATACAAATAATCCGTTGCACTGAGGTTTTTTAATATAATTGTACCTTGCTTATTATAATAATACCAAAAAAATATGTCAATTTCAAGCAAACTGAAAAAATAAAATACAAATATTTCGTCTATTTTTTATAAACACTGACTAAAAACAATAGATTTTACAGTTTATTTACACAATCAGCAAACGAACACCCCTTTGTATTGCCCTTGATTTTTTGTGCTTTCTTTGGCCATCGCTCGTGCGCACGCAGGGCGCAACTGAGCGGGCAATATGCACAAACGATTTAATCAGTGTTCCCCTTAATAAAAATTATACATTTTGTTGTATTTTTCTATCAAAAAAAGGCGCAGGAAAAAGCCCTGCGCCAAAAACTTTTCTGAATTATTGATAAACAACCG